>NZ_CAUGIN010000013.1:0-85497 GCF_959599685.1 Lachnoclostridium phocaeense | reverse complement strand
GTGAACCGTGTCAGGTCGGGAACGAAGCAGCACTAAGCGGAACCTTCCGGGTGCCGTGAGGGTGCCTGGGTTGAGTAAACTGCCAAGGTAACGTCTGTTGGCCTGGTTCGAAGCGCAATGCACGTAAAAGATAATTCTGACATGATATAAATACAAAAAAGAACAGTGTCTCATCCTGTCCGGATCAGGCACTGTTCTTTTTTGCTTTTTTCTTTTTTTCCCGCAATTCCCGGAAAAACTGCTTCATCAGTGAACTGCACTCCTCCTCCAGCACCCCGGCCGTGATCTGGGCCTGGTGGTTAAACCTGTCCATCTGGAGCAGGTTCAAGATGGAGCCAGCGCAGCCCGCCTTGGGGTTCATGCAGCCAATCACCACCCGGTCCATCCGGGACTGGACAATGGCTCCGGCGCACATCTGGCAGGGTTCCAGCGTCACATACATGGTACACCCCTCCAGTCTCCAGTCCCCCATCTTCCGGCTGGCCTTTCGTATGGCTGTGATCTCCGCATGGGCCAGAGGATTCTTGTCCGTATTCCTCCTGTTGTACCCCCTGCTGATGATCTTTCCCTCATACACGATCACACATCCTATGGGCGTCTCCTCCAGCGCATACGCCTTTTTAGCCTGTTTAATTGCCTCTTTCATATATTTTTCATCTACATTTTGCACATTTACACACCACTTTATCAAAAATTGTACACCAGTTTTTTTATTCCGGACGTAACCCTTTTAAAAAGGGTTACGTCCGGAATTGAAATTGTTTCAATTGTGTCAACGTCTCACAGGGCGGCACCAGTATCCGAAATCTTCTTCCCTGTTTGTCTCTTCTTCTGTCAGCTCCACGTCTTCCTCATCCGCCCGGATGAATCTGGGGAAACCGAAGGCTTCCGCCGCCTGGGCCTCGCGGGGATGATAAATGCCGGGGACTCCCAGCCAGCACTGATCCTCCTCCAGTATGAGCAGGAGATGATGGTAGCTGTAATAGCCGTGAAGGAGGAAGCTGTTGTTTGCCAGCCGCCATTCGCACCGCTTCAGCTGGGCGATATCTCTGCGCTGGATCTTGATGCAGCGCAGCTGCCCCTGCTCTCCTGATGCAGGCTCTTCCTCCCTCTCTTCCCGGGAGGGCGGCTGCCGGATCTCCTTCATTTCCTCTTCCTCAGGTTCAGGTGTTTCTCCTGTCACTGACACTGGCATTTCCGCTTCCTCTCCGGGGCAAAACCCATCAGGTTCATTTTCTCCCGCCCCGTCCATCTCTTTATCGTTATCCTGCTCCTCTCTTTCTTCCCTGGCTTTCTGAGCTGCCAGTTGTGCCAGATCCGGCTCAGGCTCGCCTTTCCAGACCTGCATCTTCTCCACATCCACAGGCATGTCATCCCAGACTGCCGCAAATCTCCTGCGTCCTGCATTCTCCAGTATGACCCCTTCGATCAGCGGGTAATCCGAGGCACGCCCTGTATCTTCCGGCGTAAAAGTCAGACGGTAATTGACAGCCGGGTTCACATGCTCGATGTCTCCCTGCCAAAAGCCGATGCACTGCCCTCCTTTTACATAGAAGATATACACTTTCAGCTTCTTGTCTTCTGCAAGATGCAGTCCTTTTCCGTGAATGTGCACCACTGTGGACGAGTCAGCCTGCTCTACCTTCACAAAACCCACGTTACGGACGCGTTTTCCATCCTGATATTCATACAAATAGCGAATAAACCGTTTCAAACCTCCACTTCCATTCTTTGTCTGGTTATCACAATCTATTCGCCTATACGCCGGAAAATGCCTGTTCTGACCTCATCCGGATCATTTTGTCCACCCTGCTTTTCGGCTGTGCGCAGCGCCTCCCGAAAAAGGGCTGACTAGAGGATCGCCTTCAGCTCCTGGTACAGTCTCTTGGCATAACTGTCCGTCATACCGCAGATAAAATCCGTGACAAGAAGAAGACGCAGATACAGTTTTTCTGACTCGTTCTTTCCTCTTGCGTGGTAATGGTAGGCATCCTTATAATTGCTGGAAATAAAATAGACCAGCCGCCTGTCGATGGAATTCAGAGCACTGTCATCCACATCGTAGTGGATGACCGCCCGCACAAAACAGTCCATAAGATAGTCCAGTATCCCAGCCTCCACAAGCTCCATGAGATAGATCTGCCTGGTAGAAAACACTCTTCTCATCGCAATATCTCTCAGCAGTTCCATCAGCTCCTCCGCAAATGTGCCGCAGAACAGATCCGAGGGGTACTTTCCCTGCATGATGGCCTCGTAATTGGATGTAAATCCAAAAGTGGCACAGGAAATAAGGAAGCCCTGCACACGGACGATCCAGTTCTTTACCGCGTATTCTTCCGGATGATCCACCTGCTTTTCCACACCGCGGCGGTACAGCTCTTCCAGCTTCCCTGCCGGATCAAAGACAATTTTATTATTGTTTTTGATATTTTTCAGTTTCTTTAATTCCTCCATCAATACATGGTAGGAAATAAATCCTTTGATGAACGCATCCTCTATATCCGCTGTCTTGTAGGCTATATCATCTGCCGCCTCCAAAATGAATGTCAGCGGATGCCGACATCCGTTTGTTCCCGTCTCCTTCTCAATCCTGCGGAACATCTCCTCGTCCGCCAGATAGTACCCGATCTTTTTTCTCTTGATATCTCCGCAGCCGGCATCGATCTCCAGCGAAGAAACCGGATACTTTACAATGGTATTCAGTAGCGCATAGGTCAGGTTCATACCATTTTCATCCACAAGGAAATGCAGTTTTGTCACCAGGCGGAGAGCCTGAGCATTTCCCTCAAAATGATAAAAATCCTGCTTCATCTGCTCTGTCAGCACCTCATCCACCGGCCTGCCCCTGTAGGTGAGCAGGGGCAGGTTTCTCTCAAACCATTCCCGGATAGCCACCTCACCAAAATGCCCAAAAGGGGGATTGCCAATATCATGGATCAGGCCTGCACACTGGAGAATGCTGCAGATGTCCTCTTTCATCTGCGGCGTAAAGGAGGGATCCTTCTTATATGTAAGAATATTTTCCGCAATATTCTGCCCCAGAGACTTGGCCAGAGAGGACACCTCCAGGGAATGGGTCAGCCGGGTTCTGATAAAATCGCTTTTGTCCAGCGGAAACACCTGGGTCTTGTCCTGCAGTCTTCTAAAAGACGCGCTTCCGATGATCCTGTGATAATCTTTTTCAAATTCGCTGCGCAAATCTGCAGACCCGGAGTGCCTCTGACTGCTGCCCCGGCTTCTCTTTGGAGATAAAAGCTGCTCCCAGTTCACGCTCATCTTCCTTTCTTTAATCGAGATAGATCGGCGGCTCGTAATCATTTCCAAGCAGCGCCTTCTTCCTCTCCTGATATCCAAGGAACGCCCATTCTGTCATGTCGGTCCACTGGTGGCTGCTCCTGTCATAGACCTGTACGTACCCGATCCTCTTGGGATGCATACGCACTGTGTTGGACTCGTACTCATGCCCTGTGTATGGATTGACCTCTCCCTTTTCCAGGTCTTCTTCCTCATCTGCAGCTTCGGCCCGCATCAGTATGTCTTCTGCAGTCTCCTGTGGATGCACTGCCTCCTTTGCTGCGGTCTCCTCTACTTTTTCTGACGGCGCTTCCTGCGGCTCTACCTCATCCTGATGATCAGAAACAGGGGCTGCATCTTCCGTTTCTATCTCTTTTGCATCTTTCTTCGTGCGTCTCTGGAAGAAATCCCGCCAGCTTCCTCTCGTTTTTCTGGCCGGGCGCTCCTGCGGCTCTTCTTTTGCCGCTGACACAGGCTGTGCTTTCTCTGCATCCGGCAGATCATCCGGCTGCACCGCATCTGTCTGCTCCTGCATGTTCTCTTCCTCGGCTGCATCTGCCTGCTCTATATCTGACTCTGCTGCGTATGCCTGCGCTGTGTCTTGTGCACTCTCTTCCTGTACTGTCTCTTCTGTCCACCCGGCCTCCGGATCGGATTCTCCACCTTTCTGATAGAAGACATTCTCTGCCACATCCGGCTGCACTTCTTCCTCCTGCGCCTCGTAGGACTCTGCATCTGCTGGCTGCAGCTCTTCCTCCTGCACCGCCGGCTCTGCCGCTTCCTCCGGAAGAGTCACAGCCTTCCGGTTCTTCTCCTCCAGCAACTCGTCCAGCCCTCTGTTGAGATCCACCAGCTCGCCAATGGTCATCTCTCTCTCTGTAGAGTGCTGACGTTTCTTTCCTTTCTTCTTTTCAAGGCGCAGCAATTCTGCCTCCGTGACACGGACATTCTCCTCATCCGCGCTCTCAGGCTGCTTTGCGTCTCCAAGTATATTCAGTTGAAATGGACAGTCAAGTATCTCCGCTATCATACGCATGTCCTGCTCCTGGAAATTATCTCTTCCAAGGCGCTGCGTAAGATTCTGCCTGGACATCTTTTTCCCTGTCCGCTCTTCTATCATTTCTGCGAGTTCTTTGATCGTCATGCCTTTACGGCTTAAGATAATTTTGACCTGTTCTCCGAATGTAAGATCTAACATGATATTCCTCCTTATTCAATTAAATTATACTCACCCTGCATATCTTATGAATTCAAATCAGTAAAGATTTTTGTTTCTTCATAAACCTATGCTTTTCCCTTTTCTTATTTTAGCAAAACATATAGAGTACGTCAATCCAGGTTTTACTCCATCCTCTCCCCATGGATTTCCCCGAACGCTCCGTCCGTGCTGCACACTGCTATCCTGGCATCGACCCCTGCCACCAGGTATTCCCTGTAATAGAATTCTTCTGGATACAGGTCCGGCTTTTTCAGGAGAAAGGGTACATCTTTTTCGTCAAACCCGATCTCAAAGCTCCTCGTGTCCAGCCCCATCCCCTTGCGCACCGCCTTCATAAAACTCTCCTTCAGCACCCACAGGCGATAAAAAGCCTCTGCCTCCGCTCCACCGGACGGCTGCCTTTCAATATAAGCAGTCTCGGAAGGCAGAAAGAAGCGCCTGGCCACTCTCATGCGTGTCTCCTTTATGGTCTCAATGTCGCAACCCACTTTTGCCTCTTTCTCTGTAGAAATGCTACACAGCACATAGCTGCCCGAATGGGACAGGTTAAAAACCTGGTCCGGCTCCGCCCCGTATTGTTCCCGCATTTTCTCTAACAGCATCCAGGCTCCTACACTCTGCGCCCGGTCCTGAGGAAACCGGAGCTGATCCGCCTTCTGTTTCCGGAAATCGGGCACCCTTTCATAATATTTCCTGTATGTCTCCTCTTCTCTGAGAGCTGAGATCTCAGCTATCCATGTGTGAACCATTTAATTTCCTCTTTCTCTCTTTCCAGTCCGGCATAAATTTGGTCATGCAGCTCTTGAACTGCTGGTTATGGCTTGGCTCAATAAGATGACACAGTTCATGCACGATCACATACTCCAGGCATTCTTCTGGACAGAAAATGAGCCTGGTATTCAGCCGGATACGCCCTGTGCTCACTGTGCAGCTGCCCCATCTGGTCTTCATATCCCGCAAGGTCCATCCGGTCGCATGAACTCCCATGATCTTCTCCCACTTCCCGGCATATTCCAGAACTTTATTTCTCATTTTTTCTATCTGTTCTCTATCCACCGGCGGATATTCCCGATTCCCGGATGTCCTCTCCAGATGTCTGCGCATCCATCCTTCCTTTTCATACAGGAACCGTTCCACCCGCTCCCGGGGCGTCCGAAACGGAACCGTCACAAGCGCCTCGCCCTGCTCGGGCCGCACATACAGGTTGATATTCTTTATTCTTCTGTATTCCATGCGAACCCTGATCCCATGGATGTCAAATACTGCACTTTTCATTTTCTTCTCCCAGCCATTTTCCTGCAAGTCTCTTTACCACTCTCCACTGTGTAAACAGCGCAGAACTTTACACATATACTAGCACATATCACGGAGCTGCTCCATATGAAAATTAAAAAGGACTCCCTTACGTGCAAGCACAATCAGTCGACCAGATCTACCCCGCCATGCTGACCAGCGCAATGCTTCGCATTACGCCGGTCTCGGGCGTTCGCCCTATGGAATCGCATAAAAAAGAGATGACAAGCACCTCTTACGTGCAAGCACAATCGGTCGACCAGATCTACCCCGCCATGCTAGATCGCCACAATGCTACGCATCGCGGCGATCCCGGGCGTTCGCCCTATGGAAGCATACGAAAAAGGACTCCCTTACGTGCTAGCACGACGTGAGTCCTTTTTCATATACTTCCGCATGGCTCATTGCCATCAGATATTCCAGTTTTTATCCTTGGAGGTTTTTAGGCGGGTCATGGCGCGGGCCAGGGAGGCCTGAGACAGGTAATATTCCTGGATACTCTGCTTATGGCGCAGGCGTTCCTGGGCTCTCTGGCGGGCCTCCTCGGCGCGCTTGACGTCGATCTCCTCGGGACGCTCCGCAGAATTCACAAGGACGGAGACACGGTTGTTGATGATCTCCGCAAATCCCTGGGACACAGCAGCTGTGATCCACTCTCCCTCGGGCGTCTTCAGATGAAGCTCTCCGTTCTCCACTGCCACGACCATGTTTTCGTGGTGGGCCAGAACACTGAACTGCCCATCCTCAATGGGAAGGATCAGATTCTGGCACTTTCCCTCGTAAAAAACCTTATCGCTGGATATGACCTTTAAAAAAAATGTATTCATCTAATCTCACTCCTTCTGCCGGACAAAAGGCACAGCGCCTGCTGTACTTAGGCCTGCTCAGCCTTGGCCTTCTCGATGACTTCGTCAATAGTTCCGACATTAAAGAATGCATTTTCGGGATACTCGTCCATCTCGCCGTCGATAATGGCCTTGAAGCCCCGGATGGTCTCTTTAAGAGGCACGTATTTTCCTGGTATGCCGGTAAATGTCTCTGCCACGGAGAAAGGCTGGGACAGGAAACGCTGGATCTTTCTGGCCCGACTAACTGTCATCTTATCTTCCTCTGACAGCTCCTCCATACCGAGGATGGCGATGATGTCCTGCAGCTCTTTGTACTTCTGCAGAATCTCCTGTACTTTTCTGGCTACCTGGTAGTGCTCCTGGCCGACTACGTCCGCCTCCAGGATACGGGAGGTGGACTCCAGCGGATCTACTGCCGGGTAAATACCCTGCTCCACGATCTTTCTTGAAAGCACGGTGGTGGCGTCCAGATGGGAGAATGTGGTAGCCGGGGCCGGGTCAGTCAGGTCATCGGCAGGCACGTACACAGCCTGCACAGATGTGACCGATCCGTTCTTAGTTGAAGCGATACGCTCCTGCAGGGCGCCCATCTCATTTGCCAGGGTGGGCTGGTAGCCTACGGCTGAAGGCATACGCCCAAGGAGGGCAGATACCTCCGATCCGGCCTGCACGAAACGGAAAATGTTGTCAATAAACAGAAGCACGTTCTGATGCTCTTCGTCACGAAAATACTCAGCCATGGTAAGCCCTGTCTCCGCCACGCGCATACGGGCTCCGGGGGGTTCATTCATCTGTCCGAACACAAGGGCTGTCTTGTTCAGAACTCCCGACTCGCTCATCTCTGTCCAGAGATCGTTTCCCTCACGGGAACGCTCGCCCACGCCTGTAAAAATAGAATATCCGCCGTGCTCTGTGGCAATGTTGTGGATCAGCTCCTGGATCAGGACCGTTTTACCCACACCGGCTCCTCCGAAGAGGCCGATCTTGCCGCCCTTCGCATAGGGAGTCAGAAGGTCGATAACCTTGATGCCTGTCTCCAGAACTTCCACAGCAGGACTCTGGTCCTCAAAGCTGGGGGCTTTTCTGTGGATCACCCAGTGCTCTGCGTCCTCCGGTATCTTCTCTTTATCATCGATTGTCTCGCCCAGCACGTTGAAAAGCCTTCCAAGCGTCTGCTTTCCTACCGGGACCTTGATGCCCTCTCCGGTGGCTGTCACCTCCATCCCTTTGTAGAGGCCGTCGCTGGAGGCAAGCATGATGCAGCGCGCAACATTGTTTCCAACATGCTGTGCCACTTCCATGACGCAGCGTTTTCCGCCGTTGTCCACTTCCAGTGCATCCTTAATAAATGGAAGATCTTCCCTGCTATCGAACTCAACGTCTACAACAGGTCCCATGACCTGTACAATTCTTCCTTTTGTCATAGTGTTTTATCTCACTTCCTTTTCTGTGCGTTGGCACCGCCGATCACCTCAGTCAGCTCCTGGGTGATGTCCGCCTGCCTTACACGGTTATAGGTTATATTTAATTCATTCAGCATATCCGTGGCGCTGTCTGTGGCGTTCTGCATAGCCTGCATACGGGAATTCTGCTCGCTGCAGTAAGACTCCACAAGACAGCCGTAAATAATACCGATCAAGTAGTTGGGGACAATGCTGTCCATAACTTTATGGGCCGAAGGGTACAGCGTAACTGCCTCTCTGTACACGCCGGCCATAGCCGCCATCTTGTCAGAGGTAAAGTTGATCCTCTGCAGGGGAAGAAGCTTGATCTTCTGGGTTTCAGCCTGGAGGGCATTGATCATCCTGGTATAAATGATATAGACATCATCCACCTCTCCCGCCTCGAAGAGTTCCACCATCTTTACAGCGATCACTCTGGCCCGATAAAGGTTGGGATCCTGCACCGTATACTTAAACTCAGAGTCCAGCTCATCTTCTCTTTTTGAAAAATAGTGCCTTCCCACTTCACCCAGGACGAACATCTTGTGTTTCCCGGGCTGGCGGATCAGCTCCTCAGCCATCTTCAGTACGTTGTGGTTGTATGCACCCGCAAGTCCCTTATCAGCCGTGATGACAATACACCCTATCTTCCTGTCTTCCGCCGGGATCCGTTCCCTGCGGTCAAAGAAATGGCTGTGCATATCCGGCACATGGCGCAGGATCCTGGTGATCTCCGCCTGCATGGCGTAGAAAAAGGGCTCTGTGTCCGCCAGTTTTTTCTTTGCCTGCTTCATCTTGGAGGAGGAGATCAGATACATGGCGTTTGTGATCTTCTTTGTCTCCTGGATGCTGGCCATCCTTTCTTTCAATTCTCTTGCATTTGCCATATTAACACCTGCTTACCTTTTCTCTTTAAATTCCTTTGCGGCATTTAAGATCTGTTCTGTCAGCTCGTCATCCAGGACCTTCTTCTCCTCGATGGCCTGGCAGATCTCAGGATGACTGTCCTCAAAAAATGCAAGCATATCTATCTGGAACTGTTTTACTTTGTCCGTGTCTACATCTAACATAAGTTTGTGCGTGGCCACGCACAGTGTGATGACCTGCTCGTGAAGGCTCAGCGGATTTCCCAGCGGCTGCTTCAGAAGTTCTGTCAGACAGCTTCCATATTTCAGCTGGGTCTTTGTAATGTCGTCCAGATCTGAGCTGAACTGGGTAAAGGACTCAAGCTCTCTCGCCTGGGCCAGGTCAATACGCACGCTTCCTGACGCCTTCTTCATTGCCTTTGTCTGAGCAGCGCCGCCCACACGGGACACAGAAAGTCCCACATTGACAGCCGGGCGCATTCCAGCGTTGAAAAGGTCGCTTTCCAGGAAGATCTGCCCGTCTGTGATAGAGATCACATTTGTCGGAATGTAGGCAGAAACATCCCCCGCCTGGGTCTCAATGATAGGCAGAGCAGTGATGGAGCCGCCTCCTGCCTCGTCACTTAAACGGCTGCTTCTCTCCAGCAGTCTTGAGTGGAGATAGAATACATCTCCGGGGTAAGCCTCTCGTCCCGGTGAGCGTCCAAGCAGAAGGGAAATCGCCCGGTAGGCCACCGCATGCTTGGACAGATCGTCGTACACGATCAGCACATCTTTCCCCTGATACATAAAGTACTCTGCCAGCGCAGTTGCCGCATAAGGCACGATATACTGCAGAGGCGCGCACTCGCTGGCCGTGGAACAGAAGATAGTCGTATAATCCATGGCACCGTGGGAGCGCAGAGAATTAACAAGCTGAGCCACTGTGGACGCTTTCTGTCCGATGGCCACGTAAATGCAGATCACATCTTTTCCTTTCTGGTTGATGATGGTGTCTGTGGCAATGGAAGTCTTTCCTGTCTGCCTGTCGCCGATGATCAGCTCGCGCTGTCCCCGGCCGATGGGGAACATGGAGTCAATGGAGAGGATCCCGGTTTCCAGCGGTACGCTGACAGACTTTCTCTCCACAATTCCGGGCGCCTCCTCTTCCACCGGGCGGTATCCCTCCGCCTCGATCTCGCCTTTTCCGTCAATGGGGGAACCCAGGGCATCCACAACCCTTCCAATATAGCCTTCTCCCACGGGAATACCGGCTTTTCTTCCTGTGCGGGCCACCTTTGTCCCCTCTTTTATATCGGAGTCGTCTCCGAACAGGATACAGCTGACTTCATTTGTCTTGATATCCTGCACCATACCTTTCAGCCCTGTCTCCAGGGTGACGATCTCGCCGTACATGGCGTGATCTATTCCGTATACGGAGGCAATTCCGTCTCCAACAGAGACAACATATCCTACTTCCTGGTCTCTGCTGATCACATCATAATTTTCTATCTCTTCCTTAATAATAGAGATAATCTCATCTGAGTTGATCGAACTCAAGTTTTTCACCTCCAGGTCAATTTTTGTTCTAATCGTTTCAGCCGTCCCTGCATGCTGTAATCATACTCCCGGCCATTCACATGGAGAAGAAATCCGCCGATCAGCGACGGGCGCTCTTCCATCTCCCAGCTCACGCCCTTTGCATGAAATTCCCTGCACACAAACTGTTCCATACCTTTTTTCTGTTCTTCTGTCGGAGGAACCACATAAGCCAGGTGGGCGGTCACAATGCCGGCCATCTCGTTTTTATACTGGCGGTATGCACGGAAGATCTCCTGCATGATGCCAGCCTTTCCGTAGTCTGTTGCCACTTTTAGAAAGGTGCTGATCTTCTTGTCAAAGATCCGGTCGATCACCTTATGTTTTTCCTCTTTTGTCACGATGGGACTCTCCAGAACGGAAATAAGCTCAGAAGAGTCTGCAAAGATTTCCTCCGCTTCCCCAATCACTTCCTCCGGCAGCCCCATGTCATACAGCACCTTTGCGTAGCGGATGGCTGCCATAGAACAGTACGCGCCGCTATTTGCCTTTGCTGTCTTCATGGGAATCACCTGCTTCTCTTAGAAATTGGTCGTAAACTGCCTGGCTGTCCTTCTCGCCGCAGCTGTCCATCACGATCTTTCTGGCAGCATCCACGGCAAGCCCTGCGACCTCTGTCTTCATCTGTCGGAGTGTCTGTTCTCTTTCCAGGTCAATGGTTTCTCTGGCTGTCTGCATGATCTTTCCCGCCTCGGCATCCGCGTCCTTAAGAATACGGTCGTACTCCTTCTTCGCATCTGCCCTGGCCTGCTCGATCATGCGCCGGGATTCATCCTTTGCTCCGCTTAAGGCATCCTCATACTGACTTTTAAGCTCCATTGCCTTGGCCTGCTGGTCGTTGGCATTCTGGATACCGTCAGCGATCATGGCCCTGCGCTTTTCCATAATATTCATGACCGGTCCGATGAGAAATTTGCGCAGCAGCAGATAAAGAATGACCAGGTTGATCATTTCCAGGACAAAATTAAAGTCTAAACTCAGCACTTCCTAGTACCTGCCTTTCCTGTAATCAGCTTTGCTTATCTGCATACATTTCCTACTGCAGGAAGAAGATAATAAGAAGACCGATAATAAAGCCGTAAATAGCGGTTGCCTCTGCAAGCGCACATCCGAGGATCAGGGTCTTGCTGATCTTGCTCTCTGCCTCAGGCTGTCTTGCGATAGCCTCTGCTGCCTTTCCTGTTGCAATACCGATACCAACACCTGCTCCAATACCTGTAAATACAGCAATAGCTGCTCCGATTGCAATAATTGTTCCTGACATAATTTTCAATCTCCTTTTCTTTACTCTTTTCTTGATTATTCCATTTCTTCATTCATGAAAAGCGCAGTCAGAAATACAAAGACATACGCCTGTAAAAGTCCGTCGAATATATCAAAATAGAAACTCAACGGAATAGGTACTAATAACGGAACCACTGCTTTGACCAGTTCCATTACCACAAATCCCCCCAGCATATTGCCGAAGAGACGCATGCACAGCGACAGAGGCCGGATAAAAATCTCCATCACCATGATCGGCGCCACAAAAGGAACCGGTTTGGCGAAGTGCCCTGCCCAGTGCTTCAGACCATTCCTGTGTATGCCTGAATACTCGATCAGAAGCATACTCATAATGGCCAGCGCCGCCGTCACATTTAAATCCTTTGTCGGTGGTTTAAAGCCTGCCAGCCCGATCAGGTTTGAAACTGCCAGATAGAGGGCCACGGTGATCAGATAAGGGACATAGCGCCTGTTTTCTTTTCCAATGATGCCTTCAAAGAAATCCTGCGCCCATCCGATCGCTGACTCCAGCGCTAGCTGGACTTTCCCGGGATTTTCTACTTTTAAGTTTCTGACCAGGACGACAGACAGTACCGTCAGGACCGCCATGATGATCCACGTGACGACAATGGATTCATTCACGGCAATACCGCCGAAAACGGGAATCTCGAAAACCGGCGTACAGTTCAGCTCTTCCATCAGTTTTTCTGTTAATTCTCCCGTACTATCCCCTTCCTTCTCTTATTTTTTCCTGTGAATATTACTGCTAACAAATACATTTGTCAATAAATTTTGCGCCCGGCTCACGCGCCGGAGCTTCGCCTGTTTTTTATGGATTTTTTCTGCTTTTTTCTTTCTTCTCCTCCGCAAAATTATGTGTTTTTTGCAAGGGAATCCGTTCCATCCCCGGCTGCGGTTTTTTCAAGATTATTTTTTACCAATTTATCACTTTTTTAGATTTTCATTTTCGTCATTTCGACAGATTTTTTCTCCGCCGCAGTTTTTTAAAATATACAATACCTCCATCTTCCCCCGTAAATCGCGGTGGTATTTCCCCGTTTTTTACAAACCCGGTCCTTCCCCTTGCAGTTTTCTCTTCTTTGACAGACAGGCTGTGCCAGCTCCCAAAAGCCGGCACAGCCTGTCTCCTTTTGTTCTGTATCTTATCTGCCCTCTGCCTCCAGGGCTCCTACTCGTCATAGTTTTCCAGCAGCGCCAGAGGCTCCCTCTTTAAATTCCGCCGCATGAAACCACCGGTGATCGCCGACGCCAGCACAAAGACAGTTGCCGCAGCCGCCGCGCCTCCCGCAGCAGGCTGGCTCTTCTTCGTCATCTCCTGAGCCTCGGCACCTGCCTCCTCCTCTGTCTCCAGGGCGCCGCTGCTGAACATGATATCATGGAAGCTGCCCGCCTCTGTCTGTCCAGCGGCCGCCTCCGTAAGAAGGGCTCCCGCGCAGCCGCCTGCCAGCACGCCTGCGGCAGTAAGGAGCAGCATTCCTGACAAAAGCGAGACGGCGCAGCCCTTCTTTGTAAGGCCAAGGCTCCTCTCGATCGCCGTGCGCCTCTCCTGCCGGGAGATATAGAGGTGGCCAAAGAGGGCCAGCACCAGGACCGTCATAAGACTCCCCCCTGCAAGCAGGACACCCGACGTGATCCGCCGGTTCTCAATCCCCTCCTCCAGGTCTGTGTACCCGTCGTCGTAGAAGCGGATTTCAAGCTGATCCAGCCCCAGGGTCCGGAATTTCTCCATGTAGGAGCGAATGCTGCCATTGGGAATCTGGAAGGTCGTATTGCTGGCGCTCATAGGGGCCGCGCTCACGATGTGGTCGGACCAATCCCCCTCCACAGAGCGCTCCGGCACGATCACCTCATTGAACCCCAGAGCGTCCCTGGCCCCGTCCTGGCGTATCTTCTGGGTGTAGATCCCCACGATCTTGTAAGTGTCCTCGTCAAACGCATCATAGAGCTTCCCCTGGGCATTTATAAGTCTGCCCGGCGGCGCACCCCCACCCCCGGAGGGCAGGTAGCTCTGGGCCGGTGAGGTGTAGGCTACGTAAATGAGAGGCAGCCGTATCTCATCTCCCACCTCCAGGCCGTTCATCCTGGCAAACAGATCTGACACCAGGCACACATCCTCCCCCGATGCAAATTCCTCCTCTGTGATCTCCCTTCCTTTTTGCACAGAGGCATTGTCCGTGTAAAATCCCAACAGAAGATCCAGGCTGCTGACCGGCTGAACAGGGATCGTGTTGACAGCTATGTAGTTCTCATCCAGAATGTCCAGCCACTGCTGTCCCCGCTCTGTCTCGTAGAACCCCTCCGTCACCTCGTCCACAGACAGCTCCTCAAAGCTGCCCTCCACCTTCTCCCCCTCCGGCGTGTACTGGTCGCAGGTGATGTGGGAGATCTGATACTCCCCTGCCAAGTCCGCGTCGTTGTCTGTCCCGTGGCGGTCCGGGCTGCTGTATATGCACATGATGTACCGTTTGCCCGCCTCCAGCACGGGAGGATCCGGGTTGTAGTGGTCGCACACCCACAGGTCTCCCAGGAACAGATTCTCATTTCCCTCCAAAAGCCTTGCCACCTTCACCTTGATGGGCGCTGCCACTCCTGTCTCATAGGGCACTGCCTCCACCGTGATCTGCTGGTTGGTGGACTCCAGGTAATAGTCTGTATCATAGTCCGGCTGCACATTGTAGAGGACGCTGTCCTCCATATAGGCGCCAAAGAACACTCTCCTTTCCGGCTTTATGATGTAGTCCGCCCCCTCAAAGTCCAGTTCTTCTGTGCTTACCCATCTCCCGTAATCCTGCTGCGCCCTGTAAGTGTAATCTTTCTCCTGAGCATCCCAGACCGCCTCGTAGCTGGATGTCTCCCTGCGCTGCTCCACAGTGCCGATTGTTGTGAACCCCTGCTCCAGCTCCCGGATGCTCTCCCGGTTGATGTTCCACAGATTGATCCCCACTGCCAGCATAGCCGTGGCTGCCAGAATGAGGAAAAAGAAGACCGCCGTCCGCAAAGGGGTCCTGCGCATCTGTCGCAGACTGTTCCTAACGATCATATCTCATCATCCTTCCATCCTTCATCCTGTAGATCACATCCGCTTTCCGGGCCAGCTCCAGGCTGTGGGTCACCAGCACCACTGTGTAGCCCTTCTCGTGGGCACACTCCAAAAGGAGTCCTGCTATGATCTCCTCATTCTCCGTGTCCAGATTGCCCGTGGGCTCATCCGCCAGGAGGATGTCCCCCTCCGCCGCCAGGGCCCGGGCGATGGCCACCCTCTGCTGCTCGCCGCCGCTCATCATCTTCGGGTACTGGCGCAGGATCTTCTCCGGGAGCCCAGCCTGGGCGATGCAGTCCATGGCCCGCCTCCTCGCCTCCCTGCCCGGGACGCCTTTGAGCTCCAGGGGATACATCACATTCTCCAGGGCTGTCAGGAGGGGAAAGAGATGGAAGGACTGGTAGACAACAGATGCCTTGTCCCGACGGTAGGCGTCCCGGTCCATGGACGCCAGGTCCTCCCCATCTATGTAGATCGTCCCCTCGGACGGGAGGTCCAGGCCTGCCAGCAAAGACAAGAGCGTGCTCTTGCCGCTTCCCGACTCCCCGATCACCGCACACAGCTTCCCCTCCTCAAAAGAGCAGGACACCTGTCGCAGCGCGTCTATCTTCTGATATTTGCTGATGTAAGAGTAGCTTACATCCTCCACTTTGATCCTCTCCATCTCTCTACTCCTTTCCCATAAGTGCGGCGATCACACTGAACCGCCCTGCCACAGCAAGGCTGACACAGGCCCCCGCACTGTAGCACAAAAGAAACGCACCTGCCACCCGGAAAAAAGCACCCGGGCTTCCCGTTCCCGCGGCCAGGCAGACCAGGGCGCCGCAGGCACACCCGGCAGCCGCCATCAGCACATGCTCCGAAAATATCTGGAAGAACACCCTCCTCCTGCCGGTTCCCAGAGCCCGCATGACAGCCAGCTCCATCCGCCGGTCCTGCATCACCAGACAGGAGACAATGTAGCCTGTCACCATCATAAGCGCCAGTACCAGCGGGTAGAAGGCCATCAGAAATTGTATATTTTTCTCAATACTCCTGGCCGCCTCCACATAGGCCCTGTCGTCCACCACAAGGGCATTGCCCTTATATATGCCCGTGGCGCCAAAACCCGCCGTGACCTCCATGAACCCGGCCTCATCCATCTCCTTTTTGAAAGCGTTGAGTTTCCCTGCATCTTTTATCTCAAAGCGCATCCTGGATGGCATGTATTCCACGCCCCCATCATCAAACCACTGTCTGGCTTCACTGAGCGGACACAGCACATCCTCCGCAGCCAGGTCGGCGTACCCGGCGATCTCGAGCTTAACAGTGCAGAGGGGTACCGTGAGCAGCACCACCGCCATCTCATCTTCCTGGTAGCCGGAAATCTCTGCCGTCACCTGATCCCCCAGGTCCAGCCCCCGCTTTTCCATAAAAGTCTTGTCCATAACGCACCAGGTACCATCCAGACTCTCCCCCTCATCCTCCCAGGTCACATCTCCCGGCTCCAGCTCCCCCGCGGCCAGGCAGTTGATGCCCGCCGCCTGCGCCGGAACTTCCTCCTGCTCCCCCAATAGCACTGCGTTCAGATCCACTTTCTCCTCCATCTCTCCCAGATAGGGGCTCTCCCGCAGGGCATCCGCATACTTCCCCGCGATCCGGAGTCCGGAGTTCATGGATCCATTGTAGTTCCACACTTCGCCGCTCACTGTGTAAATCTCATCCAGCTCTGCAAGCTGCTGCCTGCTGCCGTCGATGTTGTCCTGGTAGAGCATGCCGAAACATACAGCCGCCATGCACACCAGCACCTGCAGGGCGCTCCTTTTCTTCTGCCTCCTGATATTGCGCAGGACAATATGCACTGCCTGGAGGAACCGCATGCGGCCGGTGCGCTTTTCCCGAGTGCATCTGCGGCACACGATCAAAGCCCGCCGCTTTGTTTCTTCCTCCTTCCCCCTCTCACGGGGCCGCAGCCGCAGGCAGGCGGCCCGATACATCTGCCCGTCTGCCAGGAAAAGGGCCTCCTCCCTGCCGTGCACCTTCTGCAGCTCCATGCCATGAGTCTGTCCATACTCCCAGACACTGCGCAGGATTTCTTCCTTTGTCTTTATATTTGCGTCAACATAGAAACTAAATTCTTTCTTGTCTTCCCACTCAGCCGCCTTCTTATAGTCATCCCGGAACCTGGCAAACATGCCTCCCTGGCGCTCCATGGCCTCCATCTGCTCCAGGCAGGCATCCACATCAAGGTCCTTCTCTCCCATCCGCCTGATCTTCTCACACATGTCCGCCGCCGCTTTCAGCTGCTTTTGATGTTCTAACAGCCTCTCTCTCTGCCTGACCACTGCCTCCTCAAGACTCTCCTCGCCGTGCAGGACACTCCGGATCACATCCAGCTGCATGCCCAGCATGCGCAGCATCTTGACACGCTTCAGGATCTCCACATCCTCCCGGGAGTAGATCCTGTAGCCGTTCCCCTCATCCCTCTTCGGGGACAGGAGCCCCTCTTTTTCATAGTAGCGGATGTTCTGCCGTGATATCCCTGTCATCTGTTCTACCTGCTGGGTATTCACGCTCCCACCTCCTCTTGCTTTCCATCTTAGCATAAAGTGTGCAGCGGTCATACAGTCAAGAAAAATCTTTCCTGATCTTTATTTTCCCGTTCCAGTTAAGAGGTTTTTAATATTTTTTCTTCTTTCTTCATTTAATAAACACATTTTGGACACATTTTCTCTCTATAATAAATGTCAGATAGTTGAAGAACACATCAACTATCTCCCCCCTCATAAAGTAGACGCAACGAAGGGTCCTCCCCTTCGTTGCACCACACTTTACTCTCATTCCTTTTAATAACTATAAAACAGATGGACCCGCGGCCGGAAAGGCTGGCGGGTCTTTTGCTGTCATCCCCTCAAAAAGATCATTGCCCTGCTGCCCCGAAAAGGTTTTTTAGATTTTCTTAATCTCACTTTAAGAATTTTTCGTGTTCTTTAAGTTTTCCTCCATACTTTGGACATATTTTCCTTCTATAATAAATCTCAGATAGTTGAAGAACACATCAACTATCTTCCCCCCTCATTAAGTACAGATGCCTGGCAGAATGGCATCACACTTTACTCTCATTCCTTTAGATAACTATAACAACGACGGAGCCCGTTAGCCCTTGTGGTTAGCGGGTTTTCGTTGCCTGCGGAACTTTTCGAAACGAAGCCAGATACCATTGCCAATCCCCTGCATATGCCTTATTATATATAGAAATGAAATTTTTCCAGGAGATCTGTCTATTATGGAAACCAAAAAGCAAACATTTGCATCTGACACTTCAGGAAGGAGCGCGTCCGGCTGGGCAAAGGCTCTGGCCATCCTGCTGGCAGGACTCATCACCGCCCACCTGGGAGTGACGCTCTTCCTCCTTTCAGAACTGGGGACGGATACGTTCACTGTCTTCATACAGGGGCTGTCCCGCCTGTCCGGTCTTACTGTCGGAACAGTACATGTTATCGTTCTTTGTATCCTTATGATCCTCATGCTTCTTGGAACAAAAGGATATGTGAAGCCCGGAACCGTTGTCTGCGCTTTCTGCGGCGGCCCCATCATCGATCTTTTCACCTGGCTTCTGGGCGGATGGATCAACCCACAGGCCGGCATGGCCCTTCGCATCGTGAGCATGCTCCTTGGCTGCGTTATTTTATCCGCCGGCATGTCCATTGTCATCAACAGTAATGCGGGCACCGGCCCCAATGACCTGGTGGCTGTGATCCTGTCTGACAAGATCAAGTCTGTGCAGTTCCGATGGGTGCGGGTGGGCTGCGACCTCTTCTTTGTCGTGCTCGGCTTTCTCCTGGGCGGCACAGTGGGCGCCGGCACGCTGACCGCGGTCTTTCTGACAGGCCCTCTTGTACAGTTCTGGCTTCCCCGCACAAAAAAACCTGTACAGGCTATTTTGAAGGAAGATTTGTAATGATAAGAGCAAAAGGAAAGAGACGTCCTCTTCAGGTCGTCTCTTTCTTGCATATCACCAGATATTCTTATATCAATAATTCTTGTTAAAGTTCTTGTACTCTCTTTCTACCGCGAGCCGCTACACTCTCCTGCGCTTTCTTCACTCATAAGCGCCAGCTACCGAGAAACCGGACACGGCTGCGAGCATCAGCCAGAGCATGATCCCTGTGCTGTCGCCGGTCTTAACTGCTTTGTCACCGCCAGTTCTTGTCTGGCTGCCGTTCTGACCGCCAGACTGCTCTTTCGCAACGATCCGGAATGTCACTGTCTTCTCTGCGATCTCATAATTTCCGCCTTCATTGTCTGTAATGGTCACAGAAGCAGTTCCCACACTCACATTGTCTGTGTAGGTGACCGTATACTCATCAGCCGGAATGACTGTGCTGCCATCTTTTACGGTGACGCCCGGCTTCTTTGCCGTCCCGTCGTATATGTACGTGTCTTTTTCAAGTTCCACTGTCGGGTCTGCCACTTTCTTCGCTGTCACGGTCAGTCCTGTGATCACTGCAGACACCTCTGCCCCGTCGTGTGCGTAGGTAACGGTAACGGACTCATCTCCCACCGTCAGGAAGGAACCTTGTTCATACACGATACCCAGAGCGGAGGCCGGGATCGTTCTCACAAGTCCGTTTTTATAAGTGATCTCAACCGTCAGGCCAGTCGGATCAAACGGAGCACCGTAGCTGTACCCGGATCTGTCCGGCGTACCTGTAATCTTCATAGCTGCCGGCGGATTTGCCTGGATCGCCAGGTCAATAGTACCGGACACTTCATTGTAATGCTCTGTATCTTCCGGGATAAACACCCACACATATTCTGTGCGGTCCGGTTCAAATACGGTGCCGTCTGCCAGCTTCAGTGTACCTGCCGCCTCTCCGGTCTTGTCAAGCTGCACTCCATGGGACGCTTCGACGGCTTCACCTACTCTCCCACAGGAAATCTCTACGTGCCGCAGGATCCGGAATATACAAAGCTGGCGCTTGATGAGCTGGTGGAGGAGTCCGGTGTGGATTATCTGCTCTGCTGCCAGGTGGTCCAGGCGGACACAGAGGGCGGACGTATCCGCCGTCTCACCTGCGCAGACGATGCCGGCCTTTTTACCGTGGAGGCTGAAGTCTATGTAGATGCCAGCGGTGAGGCCAACCTGTCCGCCATGGCAGGGGCGCCTGTAGAATTTCACTGCGATCAGAGCGGCTGTCTTGTCTTCCGCATGGGAAATGTCCGGCACGGGATGGACTATTCTCCAGCCAGGATCAAGGCGGCTGTAGAACAGGCCATAGCCGACGGAATGACCGGCTTTTCCGCATCCTACGGCACAGTATGCCGGGCCCAGGATACAGATGACTACACGGTAAATATCATCAGCATGCAGATCCCGGGACTGGATGCCGCGACACAGACAAAATACGAGATGGAGGGCCGCAGACAGGTACACCTCTACGCGGAAGCCTTCCGCAGATATCTCCCCGGGTTTGAAAATGCTTACCTCATCTACTCCGGGCCCCGCATGGGTTACCGGGAGAGCCGCCGCATTGCAGGGGAGTATCAGCTCTGCCGCGAGGATGTAAAGACTTCACGCAAATATCCGGACACCGGGATCGCCAGAGGCGGCTGGGGCGCGGAGCTTCATCTGGGCAGCGAGGACGTGGTCTTCGGGGAGGAGCGGGGCGCCAAATATTTTGACATCCCTCTCCCCTGTCTGCGGCCAAAAGGCATGAAAAACCTGTGGTGCGGCGGCAGGATCATCTCCGCTGACCTGATCGCGGCTTCCTCCATCCGGGTCATGGCCACAGGATTTGCCACCGGACAGGCTGCCGGCGTGGCCGCTGCGCTCAGCACAGGCCGGGGCGATTATGACACAGCTGCGATCCGGGCCGAGCTGGAACGCTAGGGAGCGCTGATATAAAAGCAAGCTCCCATTTCGGTTAAGTTTCACCTTGTTGATGTCCCTGTCACTCCTGTGATATGATTTTTTATTATGACTGCCACGGCATCCGCACAGGCAAAAAAGAGGGGGAATACATTTCCATGCACACGCACACCTTGAACGACCAGCAGATACTGGCAAAGCTCGCCAAGAGTCCCCAGCAGGGACTGGCTCTCCTGATGGAGCAATACACAGGACTCATCTGGCATATTGCGGCCAGCCATCTGCACAATCCCGAGGATATAAAAGAATGTGTCAACGAAACCTTTGCACGCTTTTATTTCCAGCGGGAGAAATATGATCCAGACAGGGCTTCCCTGACTCTTTATCTGGCCTCCATCACAAGGAATCTGGCCATCTCCCGCTATCGAAAGGAACAGGGTCAGCACACCGCCTTATCCAGAGCAGTCACATGTTCCGGGGCCGGGACTTCCGCAGGAGAAACGGCTGGCGGGCAGGGCCTTTCCTGCCCGGAGGACAGGCTGATCTCCCTGTCAGAGCTCCGCGCAGATGTGGAGAAAGCCATGGAGATGCTGCAGCCGGAGGAGGCAGCTCTCATCCGCATGAAATACTACGGCGGCATGACCACAAAAGAGATCGCCGCCTCCTTAGGACTTCCCTACGAGACCGTAAAAAAGCGCCACCACCGCAGTCTGAAAAAGCTGCGCCGTTCCATGCTCCTCTCTCTCATCCTCCTGGCGCTGCTACTCCTGTCCGCCTGCACCTACTGTGTGCTGCGCCACTACAATATCATTCCATCTCTCTGGGAGATCCTTGTTGGAGAGGGCGAGCCGCCGGAAGAGGACGACAAAAATGGTAAGGATAAGCCCAGACCTCTGTTCCTCTCCTCCGACCGTCCCCTCTCCCAACCGGACAGCGGGACACCTGAGGCGGTTTCCCGGGAGGAGACCGGCTCCGCAGTCCCGGGGGACTCCTTCTCCCGCTCGGAAGAGGACAGCTGGGACATTCCTCACTCCTGGGTAGACGGCTACGGCCCTGTCCTGTCTCCGGACACGACTGCCTACTCTCTTGCAGAGGAAGTGCATTTCGAGACAGAGTACGTCACCGGCATTCTGGAGGACGCTGTCTATGCAGAGGGAAATCTCAAAGTCTCCTTCCTCATACAGGCAAGGGAAGGCTCCTTCTCCGAGCTGGCGTCCCGGTATTTCCCGAATCTCAGCTACCTGGCGCTGCTGCCGGACTTTTGCAGTATCTACCAGGAGGACCTGCTCCTCGCCGACACAGTCAGCGCCTCTACGCGCCACACGGGACCGGACTATCAGTGGACCTGCCTTGTCTTTTCCGGCGTAGACCTCCCCCGGCTGGATAGCTCCGTAGAGCTTTCTCTTACCTCCACCCTCTCCCAGGAGTCACTGGCGCAGATCCCCTGTGAGCTGGGTATCCCCTTTACGCTGACGCCCGCACCGATACAGGAGACCGGAAACCTTCTGTATGAGTTGGGAGATGACTACAGCATCCTTGCTGTTCCCCGTCGGGAAAATGGCTCTCTGGTCGTCTCACTTTGTCCCTTCTCCGCCGATGGCGTGCCGGCCATCCTTTCTTCCCTGATCTGGGGCTCCTACGGTTCAAAAGGTGAGGGCGAGATTACCCTTGCAGGCGAAGACGGTTCTGTCTATACTGGCACCTGCGTGCAGTACAGCCCCGGCGCCACCACCAAGGATTACTACGACTGGGATTTCGGCCCTGTCCCACCGGGGAACTACACGCTCCACATCCCCTATCTGTACCTGAGTTCTGTCCTTCCGGAAGATTTCTCCATCTCCATTGATCTGGAGACATGCACATGGGAGGACAAAAACTGGACTGTAGGGAGCGGCAGCATCACTGTGGACAGCGTGACCCCCATCCCTCTTGTACCGGGCCAGCGGATCCCCGGCACATATGTGTCTGCCTCTGACTGCCCGGGAGAACGGGCCTGGAAAATCTGCCTGAAGCCTCAGACAGATACCTCCGGGCCGGAGATCTTTGATCTCTTTCTCAGCCAGAAGACAGATTTCCTCCCGGACAGCAGCCATATCTGCAACGCAGGCAGCAGTATTGGAAAGTCATTCCTCGAGGACGATCCACAGGTCATAGAGCTTCTTGTGTGCCTGGACACCTTCACCCGCGCCCCATCCTCCTTCTGCCTGACCTCCGATGACCCCTTCCACTCAGGCCGGGACGGCGTCAACTACCGCTGGAATGTAGAGCCCGCCATCCCTCTGACGGTGGAGTGATCTCTCCGACCGGAAACAAGACTATGTCTTTGAAAATGTTAGTATTTACCATGTTGATAGCCCTCCTTTCACATGCTATTTTTTAAGCAGGTCTGTCCGCCCTTCAAGACGGATAGACAGCCAAAAAAATATGTGAGGAGGGTTTTCTATATGAGAAAACGGATAACAGGACTGCTCCTGGGCATCTGCCTGGTCGTCTCCATGCTGCCTGTGACGTCGTTTGCCGCAGCTTACATGGCTCACAGCTATGAAGAGTGGTGCGATTTCATTGAGCGGTATCCGGGGGATCAGTTCGGGTATGGCTTTGAGATCTCCGCATCTCAGGGATTCACCTGGCCCGAGGAAGAAGTCACTATCACCATTGAAAAAAACCTGTATGTAAATGGCACCTGGGTGATCCCGGAGAACGTCACCGTTCTGAACCATGCCCAGGTCAACGGCAATCTTTCCATAGAGGGCGTATGGAAAAATGAGGTCAAACAGATCACTGAGACCAACTACGTGACCGGCTCTGTGAGGGGCAATGTGACCGTAAAGGATGGCGGTCAGTTTGTCGCCCAGAACAACGGCAGCAACTTTTCCAATATGACAGTCGAGAGCGGCGGAACGCTGACCATCGATACCTACGGCTCCACCTATGTGGAATCCGGCAAAACCCTGACCCTTGCCTCCGGCGCCATTGTGAATGGAAGCGGCGGCATCCAGCTTGGGGGAACGCTGTGCGGCGAGGGCGTCACGCTGCCCCAGTCCACCTCCATCACTGTCAACGGCAGATACAGCGGCACCCAGGCCGACGCGGTCATCTCAGGGGATGTAACCATCCTCTCCAATGTACGGGTGAGCAGCGGCGCCCTCACCGTCCCCGCTGGCAGCAAACTGACCTGCAGCCAGATATATGTATCCCCCTCCCACTCAGGCGCGGACACGGTGGGTATCCTGCGCATCGACGGGGAGCTGGCAGTGACAAGTCTCATGCTGCTCTCAGGGGATGACACGGCCGACGCCGGCCGCGCGGAAGTGCAGCTTGGCTCTGAGGGCGTGCTGAACATGCAGCCCCGCTCGGAGATTTCTTCCCTCAGTCCCAGCGCCTCCATCACGGGAGACGGGACCCTGAAGCTCTTTGCCCCGTCGAATGAGGCAGGTTTCCCCTATAACTGCCCCACAATTGTTGTAGATTACACCTGGCCCTACATTGATGACGGTCTGGACCTTGCGCTGGAGAGAGGCTATCTGGCCGATACAGTCACCATCTGGAAAAGCTGGGTGGAGGGACTGCAGTGCGACCACGACTGGGTGGCGGGAACGGTGGTGGAACCAACCTGTACAGAGGAGGGGTACACCCTCTACACCTGTTCCAAGTGCATGGCTACAGAGACACGGGACATACAGCCCGCCCTTGGCCATACCTCCGACGGCAACACAGACTGCTCAAAAGACACACTGTGTACACGCTGCGGCACTGTCCTCATTCCTTCCGGGCACCAGTGGACAGCAGACACCTCCCAGGAAAATAAGATCATCTACACCTGCACACGCTGCGGCCAGGAGACTGTGTACGAGCTTTCACTTAAGGATGATATGCAGATCGGATTTTCTTCCGAGGCCCTGGCTTCCCTCTCAGAGCAGGCTATCGCCGCCGGATATGAGACCGTTCTCATCACCTCCGGCGAGGCGGACACAGAAGACCTGACAGAGGCCCAGCAGAAGACAGCAGCCTCCCTGTCCGATGACGTAAAGGTATTTGATGTCACCCTGCAGGCCGTCACCTACAGCGCCGATGGTACGATTGAAAAGTCCGAGGCGCTCCACGACTTTGACGGAACTGCCACCGTCCGCCTGCCCTACGATCTCCCCGCGGACATGACAGGCCGACAGCTCAAGGCCTGCTATCTGGCAGAGGACGGATCCACAGAAGACAAAGGCGCCGTCTCCTACAGTGAGGGCATGGCTGTCTTCACCACAGACCACTTTTCTTCTTACGCAGTGTATACGGCAAAGACCAGTGAGCAGCCCGGCGGAGGTTCCGGCGGCTCTGGCGGTTCTGGAAGCGGTTCCGGAAGTTCCACAGAAGAAGGCTTCTCTGCAGGCAGCGCGCAGGGGACTCCTTCCCAGGATCACACTGGGACAAAAGCTGTAAAGACCGGGGATACAAACAATCTGACGCTGATCCTCCTCCTTCTTTCAGCCTCCCTTGCGGCAGGCTGCGCAGGAATGGCAGTAAGAAAGAAGAAGTAAGAGCGCGTCTGAAAAGAAGCATACAAAAATTTGTCCGAAAATGGAGCGGCCATGGTGGCCGCTCCATTTTCGCTCTCTACACATGATTTTATTTTCCCTTTTACTGGTTATCTAAAGCTCCAGCGCCTTAAAATGCATAAACCGCATTCTGGGCTTTCCCTGTTCTGCAAAAAAGGCATCAAGTCTCCGGCACATCTTCTGCAGCCAGGCATGAGAATCTCCCGGACACAGAGGATCATATATCTCCCTGTAGCTCTCAAGGAGCTGGATAACCAGCGCGTCCAGCCGCTCTCCGCCGGTCATGGTGTGTTCCCTGTCAAGTGGAAGATATCCAAGTAAATCAAGCTGCTCATTGACGCTTTCAAGACAAATTGCCGGCCCGTTCAGTATGATCAGATGCCGCAGCATGGTCCTTCGCGGGATCTCACCCTGGAGACGCATCTGCCGGCGCAGCTCCGAGTCATAGCGGGTACTTGTAATGTGTTTTCGCAGAGTCCTGATGCTGCGCTCCCCCGGCACGGTCACATAGTGGAAAGCATCTGTAAAATAAATGTGCCGGAAATATTTTCCTCTCTCCTCAGGCCGGATATGCAGGGAGCACTGTTCCATTTTTCCGGCGTGTCATAGACTGTCTCGCTGCGGTCAAAATACCCCTGGATAAGAAATCTTTTTTCCTCTTCTGTCAGTTCCAGTGCTCCTGCCAGCCGCAGACACTGCTCCCGGTTCACCGGCGTGTAACGGCCGGTGCGCCAGTAGCGGATCTTGAGACTCTCCGTCCCAGTCCGGGGCTCTCTCCCCAGCATCCTTTCTCAGAGGAGCCGGTCCGCCCCGGACGTCTGAAGGCTCTGCCTGGCTGTGTCAAATATCTTTTTTTCTATGTGCTTTTTCTCTTCTTCTGTCTTCATACAGTTTGTCCCCTTCTGTCCTTCTATAGTGTTTATTCGCACCAGAAGGGCAAAAGGGGACAAAGAATTTTATATTTCTGTATAAAACAACTGTTTGGGACTTTTCGGCTTATCCGGCATACTCATCTTGATCTTCCCCTGCTCTACAAGAGGCATAACATACCTCTGAATCGCATAGGTAGTTGAACTCAGTCCCAGGAAGGCACCGATTTCTTTTTTCGTGCGGGGCGTGCGGCAGTAAAGGAGAAGGCTGCTCTGAAGATCTTCTTCATCGCTCTTCCTTCTGTTATCCCGCTTCCCATCATTTTCATCCCTCTTCCGAAAGCAGACTGCAAAGCTGCCTCTCGCATCTGTAAATTCCGGTTGTGGTAATCCACAGTGCTCCATTTCCCTGCGGATTGTGGGAATGCCAGAGTACCGATTCTCCGTAATATCCAACACTTCAAGCGCCATAGCCAAAACTGGGTTTCTTGTGTCCGGCTGCACTTTCCCGAGCTGATCCACCTGGATCCTGCCGTAGATCCCACCAGGATTTCTAATCTCCATCCGGTCTTCAAAAAGCAAAAGTTGTATCGGCATGGCCTCCGTATGCATACTGTAATCCCGATGCACCAACGCATTTAACACAGCTTCCCTGACAGCAGTCAATGGATAATCTGTCCGATCCGCCCGCTTTCCTGTGTAGGGGTCTATAATTGTTCTGTGATGCATATTCCGTCTCACGAACTGCAATGCTTCCTCCAGCATCTGGGGGATATTCCCTTCGATTCTCTGATTGTCTGTAAATCTCTCCCCCTGCTCTCCGGTATCTCCCATCTCTGTCCCGGGAACTACAGAGGCTATAATACCAAACCCGGGAAAAAAGGCCTGCGGATAGGGACTGAACAGCATAACTGTACTCAGAGTCAGACTGCCATTCCTTGTCACGCTCATCAATTCGCTCACAGTCTCATCGGACAGACTGGCAAGGTTTGGTTTTCCCTCTTTGAGCTTTCCTATATAATCATACAGCTTTTTCTCATCAACAGTCTGCATTGTAGCTCTCTCCACGACACGAATATCATCCTGATACTTTTTCCGAAATGCCTCATAACTGTATATCTCATATTCTGTCATATGCTCATCGCTGTCTCCTGACCGGATGTAGGAGCCCTTGATCCGCCCGACCCCCTTGTAATAGCAGGGTCTCTCTGTAAGGTCCACAGCTGGAATCTCTGCCGCCACAAAGCTCTTCCCATCTTTTTCCGTCACTGTAAAAAGTGGCCGCACCACTGGCTCCATTTGCAGACATTGGTTATTCACCTGCTTTTGCAGATCCTGAGGATCATAAACTCCCACTTCCCGGAAATTCTGGTTTTCATCTACTCCAAATACAATCACTCCGCCATCGTCCTGATTTGAAAAACTGGAAAGCGTATCAAATAATTTCTTCGGACAGCCGTCCGCTGCCGACTTTACTTCCAATGTCTGTGTTTCTGTCTTTTGTTGTTGTATACGATTTAAAATTATTTCAAATTCTTCTATTGTCATTTTAGATTTCACCTCTTATTTTAGATTTTACATCAAAATCTAAAATTATTCAACAAATTTGCAATGTGCATTTTAAATTCCACTCAAAATTCAAAACGCACATTGCAAATTTATAATTTAAACTGTAAATCTAAAATCAGAATATCAAATTTAAAATCCTAATTTTACATTCTTCATCCTACAGCACTGCCTGATCTATTCCGCTGCCGGATACTCATTGCACAGCAGCCTGTAAGGCTCCTCATCCTCCTCGATCTCGGGGAACCTTCCTACATTTTCATAGAACCGATTGTCCGTGTTGTCGTCATTGCACATGGACACTTCCCCCAAGAGGACCGGGCCGCTTCCCTCCTCCACGTCAAAGTCGTGATACAGGTAGGGCGTGATGGTGATGGACTCTCCCGGGCAGAGCCTGATCTGGGTTCCTGCCGGTACGGTATAGGTATGTCCGTCGCAGTGAACGGTCACCGGCGTGTCCGCAAACTCTTCTTTTTCATTGGAATTGTACACCCGGATCAGCACATTGCCGCCGCCCCGGTTGATGATATCCTCCATCTTGTTCCAGTGAAAATGCATGGGGGAGTGCTGTCCTTCTTTTATATAAAGGAGCTTCTCCGCATAGGGCTTCGGATACTTCTCATCGTGCACGTTGCCGTTGCGGATGGTGATAAGGGAAAATCCCACTTTGTCGAAGTCCCCAAGGCCGTAATCTGTGATATCCCAGCCCAGCCCGTTGTCCCGGATCTCATCGTACTCGTGCCCTTTTGTCTTCCACTCCTCCGGTGTGAAATGACAGAAGGGCGGAAGGCTGATCCGGTACTCATGGATCATGGCCTCCATCTCTTTTAATGCCTGGTTAATTTCTGAACGCTTCATTTTTCTCCTCCCTCTGCCCCACATGCTCTTCCATCCACCTGTACAGATCCTCGTACACCTGCTGCCGGTCCTGCTCATTAAGCACTTCATGCCGGTCGTTCTCATAGAGCTTCATGCTCACGTCTTTCACTCCCGCTTCTTTGTACAACCGGAAGAGCTTTTCCACATCTTTTCCAAAATTGCCCACCGGGTCCTTCCCGCCGGACATAAACAGCACCGGAACGGTCCTTGGAATCCGCAGGGCTCCTTTCTTTCCGGCGATCTGCTTCATTCCCTCAAACATCTGGTAGTAGCCGTTGACTGTGAAGGTGAAGCTGCAGAGCGGATCTGCCTCGTACTTTTCCCGCATCTGGATATCTGAAGTGACCCACTCCCGCCTGCTGTCGCAGGGCTCAAAGCTGCGGTTGTATCCGCCCAGTCCCAGATTATCTATCAAACGGCTCCTGTAATCCCAGCCCTTCACCGCTGCCAACAGCCGGCACAGGAGCTGTCCCGCACACAGGACAGGCACGCTCTTAGATCCCGTGCCCATGATAATGGCGCCCGCAAGGCCCCTGCCGTGCTTCAGAAGATACTGGCGCAAAAGGAATGATCCCATACTGTGTCCCAGCATAAAATAAGGAACGCCGGGATATCTGTCCCCGGCGCGTTCCCTGAGCGTATGGATATCTCGGATGACACAGGCATTGCCATCCGGCTCATGGAAAAATCCATACTTTTCTTCTGATGTAACGGATTTCCCATGCCCCAGATGATCATTTCCTGTTACATACCATCCTTTTTCTGCAAGCCAGGAGGCAACCCCGTCATAGCGGTCTATGTATTCCACCATGCCGTGGCTGATCTGAAGCACTGCTTTCACCTCGCCCTCCGGGATCCATTCCACACCGTGGATATCCGTCTCTCCATCCGCGGACGGGTAAAAGAATTCTCTCTTCATATTCTTCCTCCTAGCGGTCCTCCATCTTGACGTAGTCTCTGTGTTCTGCCAGCGCTTTGTACGCGGGGCGGATGATCTTGTCTACATTTTTCAGCTCTTCCAGCCTGTGGGCGCTCCAGCCCACAATGCGGGCCGCCGCAAAAATAGGTGTGTAGAGAGCCTGGGGCAGCCCCAGCATGCTGTACACAAGTCCGCTGTAAAAGTCCACGTTGGCGTTAACGCCCTTGTAGATCCTTCTCTTCTCTCCGATCACTTCCGGAGCCAGATGCTCCACCGTCTCATAGAGGGCATACTCTTTCTCGTATCCTTTTTCAGCGGCAAGCTGCTTTACAAATTTCTTGAAAATATCTGCACGTGGATCGGAGACAGAGTACACCGCGTGCCCCATACCGTAGATCAGTCCCTTCTGATCAAAAGCCTTCTTGTCCAGCAGGTCGCACAGATACTGGCGGACCTCATCTTTGTCTTCCCAGTCATGGACATTTTTCTTCATATCCTCAAACATCTGCGTCACTTTAATGTTGGCGCCGCCGTGTTTCGGTCCCTTCAGGGACGCCATGGCAGCCGCGATCGTAGAATACGTATCTGTGCCCGACGATGTGACAACATGGGTGGTAAAGGTAGAGTTATTTCCGCCGCCGTGATCCATATGGAGTACCAGCGCCATGTCCAGGATCTTGGCCTCCAGCTTTGTGTACTGGCGATCTTCACGGAGCATCATCAAAATGTTTTCCGCCGTGGAGAGCTCCGGTTTGGGTGCATAGATAAACAGATCTTCTCCCATACGGTAATTATAGGCATGATAGCCATATACCATCATCATGGGGAACTGGCTGATCAGATTCAGGCACTGGCGGAGCACATTGGGAATGGACGTGTCATCTGCCTTTGCGTCATAGGAATACATGTTCAAAATAGAGCGGGAAAGACTGTTCATCATGTCACGGCTTGGCGCTTTCATAATGACATCTCTCACAAAATTGGGGGGAAGCGTTCTTCTCTCCACCAGCGTGTCATGGAACTTTTTCAGCTCCTTCTCACTTGGAAGCTCGCCAAAGAGAAGCAGATATGTGATCTCCTCAAATCCATAGTGGTCTGCATCCAGGAAACCTTTCACAAGCTCTTTGATGTTATATCCCCGATAGTAGAGTTCTCCCTCGCAGGGCACTTCCTGTCCATCCACCACCTTCTTGGCGATAATATCAGATATGTTGGTAAGTCCTGCCAGAACACCTTTTCCGTTTAAATCACGAAGACCTCTTTTTACCTCATATTTTGTATAGAGCTCTTTATCAATGGCAGTATTTTTTTCACAGAGTTCTGCCAGATGCTCGATCTCCGGCGTGATCTCAAAAAGTGCTCTTGCTGCTGGATAATGTTTCTCCATCTTCTGTTCTCCTCTCTTTATTCTATTCATGATTGTCAGGCTGCCCATTTATCTTCCGATAAATGATATTACTAAGCAGCGCGAAGTCTTCCAGTGTCAGAGTCTCTCCGCGTACACCGGGCCCTTTGCCCAGCTCCTCTATACTCTCTTCAACAATTTCCCTGGGAAGATCCAGCTCTGCTGAGTTTTTCAGTCCATTTGCCAGCGTCTTTCTGCGCTGGTTGAAAGATGCCCGTATCATGCGGAACATCAATTTCTCATCCTCCACCCGGACCGGCGGTTCCCGGTGCACAGTCAGCCTTATGACTGCAGACCCGACTTTGGGCCTGGGCATAAAACAATTGGGAGGCACATTTGCCACAATATAGGGCTGCGCATAATACTGCACGGCCAAAGAGAGGGCACCGTAGTCCTTTGTCCCCGGCCCCACCTGCATCCGGTCTGCCACTTCTTTCTGCACCATCACAGTTATGCTCTCAATAGGCACATGGCTCTCAAAAAGCCCCATGATGATGGGCGTTGTGATATAGTAGGGAAGATTGGCCACCACTTTCACTGGCTTTCCGCCATTTTCTTCGTCCACCAGCTTCTGAATATCCATCTTCAGTATGTCCTGATTAACAATATTTACATTGTCGTAATCCTTCAGGGTATCTGCAAGAATCGGGATCAGCGCCTTGTCGATCTCCACCGCTGTCACCTTACCCGCTGCCGCAGCCAGATACTGCGTCATAGTTCCGATGCCGGGGCCGATCTCCAGAACATAATCGTCTTTTGTTATATCGGCCGCCGCAATGATCTTATCCAATACATGGGTATCTATAAGAAAATTCTGTCCAAATTTTTTTTGAAAGGAAAAATTATATTTTTTCAGTATCTCTATTGTATTCTGGGGATTTCCCAGTGTAGGTATGGGCATCGCCCCGCCTCCCTCCATCATTTAGTCTCTCATGCCGTATAATATTCTGGCGTTTTTCTCTGTCTGTGCCACGACTTCTTCACAGGAAATTCCCTTGATCTCTGCAATCTCTTTCACTACATAGGGAAGGTTCAAAGAACTGTTCCTCTTCCCTCTGTTTGGCACAGGTGCAAGATAGGGACAGTCTGTCTCCAGCACAATGGATGAAAGAGAAATATCTTCCACCACTTCCTTAAGCCTGCGTCCGTTTTTAAATGTGACAACACCGCCCACACCTATGAAAAAGCCCATCTTCACATATTCCCGGGCCAGCTCTTTTGAATAAGAAAAGCAGTGGATCACCCCCATAAGTCCCCGGGCATGTGACTGCATGATCTCCAGCGTGTCGGCCGCCGCATCCCTGCTGTGTACGATAACCGGCAAAGACAACTCCCTGGCCAGCTCGATCTGACGCACAAACCACTTTTTCTGCACCTCCCTGGGTGCCTCATCCCAGTAATAGTCCAGTCCGATCTCCCCCACGGCGACAACCTTATCCCTGCCGCACAGCCCGCGCAGCTCCCGAAAACTTTCCTCGTCCAGCTCTCCTGCGTGATCCGGATGAACCCCAACGGCTGCATAGATAAAAGGATAGGCTTCCGCCAGAGAGATGGATGTCCTGCTGGATTCTATAGAAGCTCCCACATTGACGATCGCTCCGACACCGCCCTCTTCCATGGAGGCAAGAAGCGCGTCTCTGTCCATATCAAACTGTTCGTCGTCATAGTGTGCGTGAGTCTCAAAAATCATGCTGTTTCCATCCAATTCCATTTCTGATCTAAAATTAGTAGAACAATTATACCATAATTTCTCCCCAATTCATATAATATGAAAATTAATTTTTTGTTAAGGATTTGGGTTACCCTCTTGCCCGGAACTCCTCTTCCAGCTTTTGGATCTCTTCTATATTCATGCCGGTCAGGTCCGCAATCATCTCAGGATCCATGCCTTTCTCCAGCATACGAAAGACAATATCCTGTCTCTCCTGCCGTATACCCTGCTGCAAACCCTGCTTCATGCCCTGCTCTCTCCCCTCCTGCAGACCCTTCTCCATGCCCTCCTGCAGGCCCTTCTCCATGCCCTCCTGCAGGCCTTTCTCCATGCCGGTTTCCCAGGCGCTGCTCATGATGGCATCGTGGTCCCTGATGGCCTTCTGTCTGGCCTCGTACTCCAGCCTGGCCCTCTCGTCCGCGCTCATCCTCTCCAGCTCCCTGTATGCCTCCTCAATATATTCACTTGTACCTGCCATATCCTCCAACTCCTTCCGGTTCTTCCCTGCCAGGAAGCGCATCCAACGGATGACCTCATCATCACTCTGCAGTTCTTCCGGCAGCTTCTTAAGCTCCAGGATCTGCATCTCCAGAAGGTCTGTGTACTTTTTCCCTGTCTGTTCATCACACAGGCTGATGATCCGGTGGCATTTCTCGTCATCCGCAAAGCGGATAAAATCCAGTATGCTCACATGGATACACTTTTTCAGTTTCGTGTAGGGATCGCCCCTTCCGATCTGCTCTGTGTACATTTTGCTCAGATAGAACAGAGACCTGGCGTCCCACTGTCCGAACGGGTAAGCCTGCATCTCCATATTGATCTGAGCCCCGTCTTCCATCAGGGCCCGGACATCCAGGATGCCCAGCTTCTCGTCCGGGTATTCCTGCCGCAGCGCCGTGGGGAGCAGCACCGTCTCCCGGACAGCCGCCGGGTCTGTCCCCAGCAGGGCAGCGATAAAGCCTTTCCGCACTTTGGGATTGTACATCAGTCCCTTAAAACACACATCCACGGTGGGAAGCATGATAAAATTGTCATTTTTCTTCGTCACAGTCTTCTCCTTTCCTGCTTGTCTCATACAGGAAAGAGCTCTGCTTTCATATTAGCACATTTTCCAGAGCCATCAAAGGCGAAGCCCTGTTCCTGCATTATTCCTTTTGTTTACAAATCGGATCTAATGCCTGGAATACAGGCTCCGAAAATAAGATATCTGCTGCTTTGAACATCTGCAGCATGAAGATAGATCTTACAGGCAGCGTACATTGCCACCCAACTGATTTTAAAATAACATAATCCGATTGATTATGCAATCCATTTCCCGCTTTTTTCATAATTTTGTTTTCATAAAAAAGCTGCGGAGGTTATACTCCACAGCTTTTTCTTTATGACAGGCCCCTTTTCTAGCAGATCTCTGCTCCTGCCGGCATTTCTTTTTCCGGTGTCATGAGAGCCAGATTGCCGTCTGCATCTTCCGCGCAGAGCAGCATTCCCTCGGAGAGAACGCCAGCCAGTTTCGCAGGTTTCAGGTTCACAAGGACCATGACCTTCTTGCCTACCATCTCCTCAGGCGTGTAGTTGGACTTGATGCCGGACACGATCTGTTTGATCTGGCTGCCCACGCGCACTTTGGAGCAAAGCAGCTTCTTGGACTTCTTCACTGCCTCGCACTCAATGATCTCGCCTACCTGGAACTGCATTTTTCCAAATTCCTCAAAGGTGATCTCCGGTTTGGCCTCTATGTCGATGACTTCTGTCTCCTCTTCTTTTTCCTCCACAGCCGGGTGAAGCTCCTCCACCTTTTTCATGACTTCTTCCAGATCCAGCCTCTGGAAGAGGATCTCCGGCTTCTCTGTCACCTTGCCATCTCCCAGCTGTGCCAGGATCTTCTCTGATGTCTCAGGCATAAAAGACTCCAGCGCTCTGGCGCCGGCCTTGATGCTCTCGATCAGATTGAAGAGCACTGTCTCCAGGCGGTCTTTCTTCGACTCATCTTTTGCCAGAGCCCAGGGCATAGTCTCATCAATATATTTGTTGCAGCGTTTGAACAGGGTAAAGATTTCTGTGATGGCATCCGCCACGCGGAGGTCTTCCATCTTCTTTTCCACTGCTTTCGGCATATTCTCTGTCACAGCCTTCAGATCTGCGTCTACTTCCTCTGCGGCGCCCTTGTCAGTCACAGTTCCGCCGAAATATTTGTTTGTCATGGAAATCGTACGGTTTACCAGGTTTCCAAGGGTGTTTGCCAGATCGGAATTCATCCTCTCCACCATCAGCTCCCAGGAGATCACGCCGTCATTGTCAAAGGGCATCTCATGGAGAACAAAGTAGCGCACTGCATCCACGCCGAAGAAATCCACCAGCTCGTCAGCGTAGAGAACATTTCCTTTGGACTTGCTCATCTTGCCGTCTCCCTGAAGAAGCCAGGGATGGCCGAACACCTGCTTCGGAAGAGGCAGATCCAGAGCCATCAGGAAGATGGGCCAGTAAATAGTATGGAAACGGATGATATCTTTTCCGATCAGATGAAGATCTGCCGGCCAGTTTTTCTTAAACTGTTCTGTGCTCTCCCCGTCACAGTCATATCCGATCCCTGTGATATAGTTTGTCAGTGCGTCCAGCCACACGTACACTACGTGATCCGGGTCGAAATCCACCGGAATGCCCCATTTGAAGGATGTTCTGGACACGCACAGGTCCTGCAGTCCGGGAAGCAGGAAATTGTTCATCATCTCATTTTTCCTGGACACCGGCTGGATGAACTCCGGATGGGTATTGATATGCTCGATGAGCCGGTCTGCATATTTGCTCATTTTAAAGAAGTAGGCCTCTTCTTTTGCCGGCTGCACCTCCCGGCCGCAGTCCGGACATTTGCCGTCCACAAGCTGGGACTCTGTAAAGAAGGACTCGCAGGGTGTGCAGTACATTCCCTCATAATATCCTTTATAGATATCTCCCTGGTCATACAGCTTCTTGAAGATCTTCTGCACCTGTTTTTCATGGTCTGCGTCTGTAGTGCGGATAAATTTGTCGTAGGATGTGTTCATCAGATCCCAGATCCGCTTGATCTCCCCTGCCACATTGTCCACGAATTCCTTTGGCGTAACGCCTGCTTCCTCAGCCTTCAGCTCAATCTTCTGGCCGTGCTCATCGGTTCCTGTCTGAAAGAACACATCGTATCCCTGGCTTCTTTTGTACCTTGCGATGGCGTCCGCCAGTACGATCTCGTAAGTGTTCCCGATGTGGGGCTTGCCTGATGTGTAGGCAATGGCTGTTGTAATATAATACTTCTGCTTTTCCATACTCTCTTCTCTCCTTTATAAATAAAAAAGTCCTCCCTGACTTCCTTGGGAAATCAGAGAAGACGAATTTACCGTGTTACCACTTCTCATTCACTCCTGCCTCACAGCAGAAATCTCGTCAGGTGCCGGCATGGCCGACATCTCTCCGCTATAGAGGGCGGTCCCTTCGCAGACTTACATTGAGCACTTAGCGAGGTTTTTTCTGTTCGTCTGCGCCGCTCGGAAGCCATCTTCAGCCCGCTTCCATCCATTCCCTCTCAGCATACGGAAATTTCTCTGTAAAACTTTTCCGGACCTACTCTCTTCGTCACAGCGTTTCTGTTATGAAAAATAATCTGTTTCAAATCGTAGCACAGGGGAAGAGAAATGTCAAGGCGTCCGGCCTTCCTAAAACTAGGCTTCATAAAAACATCCGTAGCACTTGGTTTATTGTTTGCGGCAGTAATCTGCACAATCAACCGCTCCATATTCGCATTCAGCTAATGCTGAATAGACCGGATTATTGCCACGGGTGCTTCCCTTCTGAAGCTGTTCATTTCTTTTACATTTTTCCTCGTATCCCCCATTGTATTTCATATTTCATTATCCGATGCGGACTGTAAACTCCTCATCTCCCATTCGGACTACATCGCCGTTTGAAATCCTTGTGTCAACACCTGCTTCCAGCACATATCCGTTAATGAAAACACGGTTCGTAGAGTGGTTATCCTGTATGTAACACACTCCATCACGTATCGTAATGAGTGCATGTCTGCGGCTAATCGCCGTATTATCTGTAATACAGTAATCTACATACCCCGCATCCTTGCCAATCCAGAATGACTCTTTGTTTATGCAGATATCCTCTCCTGTCTTCCGGCGGATCAGATGGACCATTTGCAGCATGCCGTTATTGATCATTTGCCCGCCCAGAAGCGTTGTTTCTCCATAAGACTGCTCCTCTGTCTGCTGTGGTGCTACGCTCTGCTGCGGCTGGCACGGCTGCTGTGGTGCTGTGTTCTGCTGCGGCTGATATGACTGCTGTGGCGCTGCGTTCTGCTGCGGCTGGTACGGCTGCTGTGTCTGATGTGTCTGCTGGGGATTCATTTCCAGAGCCTGCATCTTGCCGCGGTACTGTCTGAGCAATATTCCAAAGCAGATACTTGCCGTAGCCATACCCGCATTGCCAAGGAACCCGAATATAGACAGCCCTGCCAATGACGAGAGGGCTGAAATTGCCGATCCGGCTCCCTCGAGATAACAGATAATCTCAACAAATAAAGATACCCTTGCGTTCGGACGGCCTGTAACCAATGTTTCTTTCATTTGTTTGACCATTCCGCTCAGTTTTACATTATAAATGACATCTATCGAACAGATTGCCAATAAAACAAGCATTACCAGAACAAGGATTACAACAACCGACGCACCGTCTCCATAATATCCAGCCAGTGAACCAGTCCCGATTATAGCAAGAAGGCCTATAATTGCCACTGCAAAAACTGTGATACAGGAAAAGACGAGCTGTATGATCACGATCACCCGCACCATTGTCAGCCCTGTTGCCGCGATTCCCGGAAGCTTATTTTGCCTGGCAGCGGCAAAAATCATCCATATCCCCGCCACAGCTACCATCGCCGGAAGCAGGCTGAACAGCGTAGAAATCACCGACGTGCCGCCAAATACTCCTGAAAGGATCTGCATGGTTTCATAATCCATGCTGCTGTATGCTCCGGACTCTGCCATGATGCGGTTCATCATGCTCATGAGCCCTGACCCGCCTGAAAACGATCCGAGCAGTTCAAACAGCACATACGCCGAATATCCGATCGTTCCTACAAGAAACAATACGGACGTCGCCATTGTCCTGATCACGTTTATGGTTCCATTTTGTACATTCTGAGTGTTCATAGTTTCTCCTCCTCATTCGTCTCCTTCTATAAGACTGTATTATTTAACTTCCGCAGTGCATGCGGAATGTTAAAACTTTTTCATCCACCGAGTTCGGCAGCCTTCTGCTCTATCCTCTGTCTCAGCGCCCTTAATTCTTCTGTTGCCTGCCTCAGCCGGCCGGCATTCCTGCGGTCTGCCTGGTCTGCCTGATCATAAATACGATCCATACTGCCCCGGCAGATCCTGCTAATTTCTGATACCCTCTCGAAATAAGCATTAATACCTCCAATTGCATTTGGAATAAACAGGGTGTCATACCACTCTTCTCCTGCATACTGCGTCCACCCTGACACCGAACCATAAGTATCCGCCTCCACAGCGGCGATCGCACTCATCAGTATTCCATATGTACGTTCCGAGAAGTCCCTGATCTTCCCCTCTTTGCAAACTGCATCCCTGCGCACAGTATCTGCATCGAACTCCGGGATACTCTGATACTCTGCCTCAATCTTTTTCCACAGTTCTGGCAGATCGATCTCCGTTCCAAGTTTTTCACCCAGCCAGCCGCTTACAAACCATAACAGTACACCTATGATGGGATCACTTTTTCCATCCCGGATTTGATCTATAATAAGGTTCAGGATTCCGCCAGCATCCGATATCAACTGCTCCAGTGATTTATCATGTTCTTTTGCTGCATCTTCTACTTCGCCAAGTAATTCAGTCACACCAAGTACTTCTGCCAGACTTCGGATCTCATCTTCCGAGACATTGTATGTCTCCACATATTTGATAAAATATGCCAACACTTTCGAGAGCATATCTGGATCAGAAAGCATATATTCAATAAGATTATCAGGGGTATATACCTTTCCGTCCACCTCAAAATGCGTTTCCGAGACGAAGACAAGCGCCAGGATATGACCGATATAGTCTCCTGCTCTCTCCCTTTCTTCCTCAGGCATCACATTGATGATAAATGTTGTAAATTCATGAAGATATATCATAACATCTTCTCGTGCCCCCGGAAGGAGAATAGTATTTCCATCCCCATCATTGCGGATATGCCATCGGCCTTCTTCATCTTGATAGAACTGATAAAAAGAAGATGGACAGTGGTTTTCCGCCCCGATTACACTGGCATCCCCATCGATGCAGATTTGATCGGCTCCCGGAACTGGAAACATCAGGATACTCACAAAATCCCCTTCCAGATAATAGTTCTTAATGCAGTGCCCCTTCTTTCTTATTTCCGCATAATATTTATCAAGGAACTCTTGTGAAAATCCCTGGCCGTCCATGGAGATGCACCGGTCAATTTTATCCGAGAGGATCGTCACATACTGTGCCTTATTTCCGCCCTTAGAATGTCCAGCCACCGTAATATTGTCATAGGGAAGATTTTCGATATATTCCAAAGCATCCTTCTGCCGCTCTGTATCAGATGTACCGAGACCAATAGCATTATCTATCCATTCGTCCTGTCCGCTTGTTCCCTTGAATACAACAACAGCATGCTCAGGATTGTCCGGGTCATTAAAACATATCGCAGGAACTGAGTCGTCTTTATTCACAATATCCAGACTGTACAAATCCGGATCACTTTTAATCTGACGTATGATCGCCGCCCATTTCTCAGCTCCTGTATAGTTAAATGACGCCCCAGAATCTTCCAGTCTTTCCAGCGCATCATCATCAAACTGCTGGAGCAGATCCTCCACGCTGTCATACGGACCAAGAAGTACTCCGGCTGCAGTCGCCACATCGTCTGTAAGATAAGTCAATTGCTCGAGCAGCATGATCTGTTCATCTGTAAGATACATAATCATTTCCTCCGTCAGTAAACCGTAACCTTGCCGGAAGCCGAAATTGCACATTCTGCCTCAACCGTAAATATGTCCTCTCTCAGCTTGTCCTCATATCCGTCCGCATCGATCAACTCCCACTGTACCGCATCCGTCAGTCTCAAACAGATCTGTGCAGCCACACCCTGGCACTGGCTTTCCATCCACTGAGCACATTCCTCTGTAAAATCCTGGAACTGCTCCTCCGTGCACACGCTTTCAGAGATGAAGATGTACGTAACTGCCGAAACTGTCTGAAGTACATTTTCCTCCGTTACACTTTGTCCGTCTGTACCCTGCCCGGAATTTCGAATATCACTGAATACCTTTATTCCACTCTCTGAGAAAGATTGTCCGACAAATTCTCTTACCCTGCTCTCATACAGAGGTTTAACTCCGATATTGCCGTAATCATCTTCGTAATGGTATTCTCCGTCCTCATACGTCCGGTATACCGTTACCACATCCGCTGGTGTTCCTGACGCAGGATATGCCTCCAGATGTTCCTCTTCCAGAGCACCTGCTTCTGCATAAGACAGATAGCAGAAGTCCTCCTGATATTTGTCCTCCAGATATGTAAGCAGTGCCTCAATGGATGTGATTGCATTTTTCTGTGTGTCCGTAAGTCTGTCATAATCTGTCGGAAGGCCCATCTCTTCCAGCAAATCTATCTGTCTCTGTGTTAGTTCTGTACTCACCTGCTCATCCTCCTGATCCGTATTCGCCTGTATTCCCCCAGTATCCGCATCTCCGTCGCTGCCCTGGGTAGCAGGATCCGTGTCATGTCCGAATCCTACGCATCCCGCAGCAGACAATATGCAGATTGCCGCGAGGAGTACAGTAAAAGCCTTCTTCCAAAACACTTTCGATTTTCTACTCACACTTATTCGCCTCCCCGATAGAACCCTGCTGTATATTCATCGGCTGCAGTAAACTCTGCTGCTGCGCTGTCAAGCCGTTCTGCCGTCACAGATGCCAGACTGCTAAGAGCGCTTCCCACGTTTCTCAGCTCTGCAGACATCGCTTCCAGCTCCCTTACAAAAGCACCTTCGCCCTGCTCAAATTCCAGCTGGTATGATCTGGAATCTAGTTTTGCAGCCAGTTCTCGCATCTTTTCAGCCTGCGCTTTTAAATTGACTGTTTTTGCAGCAATTGTTATCACTGATGCCACTATCTTTCACCTCATTTCTGCCTGTTCAGTTACTTACAGAAATCCCGCCAGAGTACTCATGATATCTCCGAAAGATATATCTGGATATGTAAAGTTATCTGCATCCTCGATGTCCTGGATTTCTCTGCTGACACTGTCGGATATCTCCGGAAGCACCGTATCTAGCTCTCTTTTCACCTCTGACAGCCATCCGGAAAGCTGAGCAAGCTGTGTACAGATTAGAACATCTTCTATTCCGTTTCCTGCTGTCTCAGCTATAATCTTGTTATATTCCCGGATGCAATTATCCAGAAACTCGATATATCGCTCTGTCTTATTTAATGCCATGGACAGTTCCCCGTCCGCACATACCAGCTCTCTGCTCATTGTTTTGCCTCCCTCGCCGCCTTTTCCTGCTCTTCTCTGGCAGTATCGATCATATTGTTGAGTGAGTCTATCGATCTCTCCAGTGATGATATCCTGTTCTCACAGTTCTGTATCTTCAGTCTGTACTCACCGAGTTTCAGCCGTATCATCACATCCAACCCGGTAAATGCCGCTCCTACGATCTTAGCCCCGAATCCATTCAATGTTCTCTGGGATCCTTCCAGATAAAGCTGCGCCGTACGACAACTGACAGTTATAGATGAAAGCTCAGATGTCCGGTTAAGCTTTACGGTATTTACATTCTGAAAATTATTCTGGGCTGTATTTACAGCCCCATCAAACTGCCGCAGCGATTCATATGCCCTTTCATATCCACGTATCTTCTGATTCTGCTCTGTGATTTCCTGTTCACAGACTGAACGGCGCCTGACAAGTTCATTTACAATATCCATCTTCTCCTCCTTTCGCTCCCATACTCCATTTTCACAGATGTCTGAGACCTCTCAGACATTGCACCACACTCTATAGATACCTTACTATCCGTCCTGTATGTCTGTAATATTCAACTGTAACACTATTGCTTCCAGACAGTCTAGTATAATCATCTCCCGATATCTCCAGTCGGACTCGTTCCCCCTGACTGTCCGTTCCTGTCAGATAATAGTGCAGCGAAAAGATACTCGTATGCGCCTGGGATCTGCTGACCTGTATATCCGTCAACTGAGTCGTTTCCGGTCCGGAAACAAGATCCAAAGCAGTGCTCCTTGTAAACAGCACGCCAATCATCACACATGCGGCTATAACAAGAATCCGGGCCACTTTCACTGAGCCGGAGATTTTTCCTCTGCTCTTTATGATCTTCACGATCACATAGATACACACCGTCCATATAGCTAGTACATCGCAAAGTTCATCCACCATTATGAGCACTCCCGTCTTCGGCATAAACAGACCTGCTGCGACCACGACAAGCACAAAAACACATAAAATGATTTCATAAGTTTGTATTTTTCTTTTCAATTAGTCACCTCTACTTAACACGTTTACAGCTTTTCTCTAATGAGTTGTTCCTACCACTTTCTTTAAAATCTTAAAATTTACAGCCAGCAGGCCTGCGGCACTTTTTTATGTAAGTTAGATATAATTTCTTTTGTATAATCGCCCCCATTACTAATACCATATGATTTATAAATTTCTGATATATTAATTTCTGAATGACTGAATAAAACTACATATTCACACAAAACACCCGCAAACCCATCGTCTGTCTCAAATCTAACCGGAAAGTCACACGAGATTAAATAATTTCTCCCTAAATCATTAATATCGCCCAAAAGCCTAGTGGTAAAAGGATTACTTGCATAAATTTTGCAATTAAAAGACCCTCTTGATACAGAGACGGAATAGTCCATCTCAAATCCATCAATTCGGTAAATCTTTGTATAATCCGTATCAACAATTGTGTCTTTCAATATTTCTTCACATTTCCCCTGTGCAATCCTTAAAACACTTAAAAACACTTTATCTTGTGGCATATAAGGTTCTTTGCAGTTAAATGCCCTTAAATTACTGCATGGTATGCCTGTCCGTTTTATCGCAAAAACCACATCCTGAAAGGCATTAAAATACCGCTTTTGAGATAATACAGACGCAAAAGAATTAGCCACGACCTCGGGTGGATTATGGAATGCGCCACATCCCCATGCGCCTAAAATAATCACTTCAATATCATTCTCTATCGCAGTTTCGAATACGTTTTTTATCCTCTGTTCATAAATTCTTTGAAGATCTCCATCCGGTAAAATATACTGTGAACCAGAAAAAAATGGCGCCGCTGCTGTAATAACATCTATTTCAAACCACTCATCTGTATATCTTTGTACAGATTCATTTAATCGACCTTTTACATAATTTAAATCTTTTTTAAATACTGTAACTGCCGGCGAATAAATCACTGTATCCGTACCAATAAACATACTATTAAATTGGTTTTTTCTCCGAATACTCTTATGCTTATCGTAAAATTTTTTCGCCTCAAACGATTGTAAACTCCAATACAGATTACTCGCCCGGCAAAGATATTCTTCCTGCCCGTCTGCGCCTCTTAAAACTCCCCCGCCCGGTACAATTGGATTAGCGAAGTTCAGGACTGCCGTCTTTTTTCCACTGTCTACATACTGCTTTGCCTCTAAAAGCGTTAGATTTTCATGAACTCTCGTTCTGCTCCTTGCACAAAATGGCTCTTTATCTGAAAAAAAGCACTCCGCATATACTTTGGTGTTCTGAGTCATATGAAACGTTCGCAAAATTAGTTCTTGATTTATTCTTAGTCTAGTATCTGTATCCGCAAAAACCTTCTTGTTTTCTTCTATTTGAAAGTGGTTGTCTTCCATTTTCCTAAACTTCTCCCAACCTCGAAATGAATTTATGAGCCCGCTCACTTATAATGAACCAGATCATACGGATAATATGGCATATGTTCCATGCCTGTATCATCTATATTTAATATTTTTGCAACAGCTCCAGCTTCAAAACTCCAATAACCATAATATATCTTCTGACTACTCTTATGTGCTTCATAACAACCACAGTCTTCACCATACCAACAGGACAAGTATTCCTGTAGAAATTCTCTTTTATTATGGGTCAATACTACCTTCTGTAGCAAAGAAAAATCTTTCGGGAAGATCAAATCACAGTTTTCATTTTCCACTTTAACTCCGAGCCATGAGCACAGCAGAAAGTTCAAAAGCCAATCATTAATTTCTGTTGTCTTCAGCATATCTTTCATTGCTTTTGCCAACATGGTATCTCCGTCAAATAAAACTCCCAGTGAAATCATCTTTAGATTTTTATTATAATTATCCGGTTCCCAAACCTCTTTCCAGCTTTTCAATAATTCTGCATATTCTTCTTCCAATAACGAGAGGGCATCTCCTCTGGAATATCTTGCTGTTAATATTCCCAACTTTAGATCATGTATCTTTGTTTTTACAGGCAACTGTCTCTCCGGTTTTACTTCACCGTTTGCCAGCTTATTAGAGAATCTGTTTATCCTTACCTGTTCTTCTTCCAAAAAATCATTAAAATATTCGACGTTTTTTATCTTATCTCTCATTTACAGCTTCTCCCTGTCAATTTAAATAATTTACACTAATTGTACCATCCTGATTTACACTTACAACCGTTCTGTCATATCCCTCCAACAAAATTTCATCTGCCATATCTTTGCCAACTGCATTCTCAAGTCGATTACTCCCATTAATCCAACTATCGCTCATTTGAATTCCATCTCTGGTTTTTCCCAGCTTTGAACTTCCATATTTAGCCTCTGCGATTATATATGGCGGATGTCCATCAGGATTATAGTACACACCATCTATACCTTTATGGCTTGGAGCATCCAAATCAGTAACTTTATCCAGACTGATTCTTTTGTATCCATTTTGCTCAAAATGGAGATCCATCTTCATTTCTCCATAATTGCCTTTTTGAAGATTATTGGTAAGTTGAAGCTCCCCATTCTCTACTTTATTGATAATATCGCTCGTATTACTTAGATTTTGCGGATGATAAAAGTGTTCCTGTGCAGCAAACTCTTTTGCTCGCAAATCAATCACAGCATCCGTATCCACCTTGCTAATGGCAATATGTTCATCGAGCTTAGTATCAGCCAGATTCCATGCATCTATATCTGCCTGCGTCAGGCCGGGATGTTCAATATGTACTCCCTTTTCCAACTCGTCCCAGTACTGATTATACCGCTTTGCATCATCAAAGCTCATGTCATCTGCAAAGCTTGCATCCTTATTCACGCTGATCTTCTGCCCTGCAAGATCCATCCCCTTATCCAGCCCGGCGCTTATACCAATATTTAATGCCGCAGACCAGGCCGCATTAAGATCTAGTTTCTCCGTTGCAAACTCCGTGATTTCTCCGCTGATCTTATCACTGATAGTATCTTTGACCGTTTCTTTAGTAATCGTTTTTATCGCTGTCTTGACGAGGACGTCTTTTCCCATACCTGCAACGCCGTTTATAGACTGACCTACTGGTACGCACATTCCGGCTACTGTCATACTCAGGCTGCCCCATATGTCATAAAGCTCCTGATTCCCTGCAAAGACAGTATCACGGATCGGATTGACAGCCGCCGTCTCCAGATCACCGATGCTCCCAAGATACCAGTCCTGGGCCCCTTCTATCGATGTACTTGCCCCGTATACGATTGCGCTTCCTCCGGCAATTCCGGCAGTGACAACGATCGGTGTTGCCATACCTGCAGTTCCCACGATTGCAAGCGTACCGACGACGATCGCAAGACCGCCCTGGAGTAGTTTTGCCTGGCCTTCCGCCTCTCTTGCCTCACATGCCGCTTCATAATCCGCCTGCATCTGGGCAAATGCATCCTCCTGCTTGGCTGCCGCCAGCTCTATCTCTTCTTTATGCTCTTCCACATACTCACTGCCGGCCATGGCCCGCTGATACAGATCCAGTATGTTCGTATTTCCGGCAACAGAACCGGGCTGATAAGAAGCAATATTCGTACCATTAGACAAGTATCCCTGTATCGCAGTCTGCAGGCTGTCTATCAGTCCCTGCATCTCTCCCTGCACAGACGTAAGTTCTCTGGCTTCGTAGCTTTCAATCTTCTGATCGAATTCGTTTAATTCCCGCTTCAATCCGTCCATTGTATCTTTTAAACTAAAAATGGACGGATTCTTCAGATAAATTAAATCCGAAACACTATTCACACTACTGCTGATACTATCAGAAATATCCTGAAGTTTTTCTGATTCATCACGCAATTTCTTTTTTACATCCTGAAGAGTTTCCTGCGGAAGATTGGCATAGATATTCCCGTCAATGTCATAATATCCATTTTTATATAAAAGATATCTGGACTGATAAACCTGAAGGGTCTGCTGTACAAAACAAATCATCAGCCCGTGAACTTCCTGGAGATACGCCTTGGCCGATTCTGCACTTGTTCCCTGAAAGCTCTCCATATCTACAAGCCTGATATACTCCTCTGACCAGTCTGATAATTCATTATACCATCCACTGATCCTGTTGCATATCAGCAAATACAGCTGATCCATAGCGCTGTATTTGATCACATAGTCCTTTCCGCTCATAATCCTTTCACTCCATTACTATTTCCAAAGATTTGTCAGCAGTACGTCTACTTTGAGCATACTTACCCCTACCTTGCTGATCGCATCGATATCCTTCTCTATAAGCTGCTGATAACTCAGCATAATGGACTGTAGCTGCGCATACTGTTCCAGATACTCTTCAAACACTGAGGATTGCTCCCCCATGGAGTCCCAGCCTTCCGTAGTCGTATTGATCTGGTTCGCTGCCTTTCGCATTGATGTGAGAGCCCCGACAAAGGCCACCTCGTTTATACCGATCATTTTCATCATAATTAAGAAGCACCTCCCGCCTTAATTACAAAGTGTCCGGATCTTATTGATCAGAGAATTGATTGCCGATACAAGTCCCAGTATATCCCCGTTAAGTCTGAGGTTGTCATTCTGCAGTCTCGTGATCTCGTCACAGACAGCATCCAGAATCTCATCGATACGCTCGACATAGGTCTTATATCCGGGCACGATCATATTGTTAAATTCATCCACCGCTTTGTCCCGTTTATCCCCGACCCATTCCGCAAACTCTCCAGCGCTCTCAGCGTAATCCCTCAGAGAGTCATATCTGCTTTTCGCTGTATCCTTCTGTGTCTCCAGATTGCTCTTTACGACTTTCAACCGTCTGATCTTCTCGTCATTCTCGCGGCATATATTTTCTTTTTCTTCTTTCAGCCTTTCGTATCCGGACTTTTCATTGCGGGCATTCTGCAGCTCTCTGGCTTTTCTCTGCTCGTCATTTGTGTTCCTCACGCTGCTGCCTCCTCTGTCTGTTCCACTCCTCGGTATCAATGCGCTCAAATGCCGAATTCTCATACCACTCGTTAATGTTATCGACCATCATCTTGTCGTCGTCATCCGTATATCCTGTAAAGACAACCTTCGCAATATCCTTATGGTTAAAATACAGAATCTGATCGCCTATGATTCCCTGCGGATACAGGCTTCCGCCATAATCAAAATAGCCTGCCGGCGTCGTAGTTGCCGTTACCAGCCCCCGCGCATTAATGACGATTTTCTGTACGCCTCCTCTTAATATCACGATGCTTCCCAGCGGAAGATAATCGATTCTTTCTTTATCTTTCATGAATATGTCAATCCCTTCTCACAATTTTTATATATTTGTATCGTCCTGATAACATCTATAACTCTTCTGACTAACCGTCAGCTATTTTCAAAAACATATTCTGGAATCTTCCCCGGCGCCTTTTCCCGCGCCGGGGTCCTTTGACAAACTACCAATGCCGGCTAACCTCTGAACTGGCTTGCAATGCTGGCATCTGTCTCTTCCACGATCCTTGCTGTGGAATCAAGAGCAGCAGCAATCTCTCGGATGAGCTCTTCTGCCTTCTGGAAGCCTGGCTTGAGTTCCTGGTAACGTGCAACGTAAGACTCACTTGCAGCACCTTCCCACTCTCCCTGAAGTGCGGAAAGCAGGGAATCCATCTTGGAGATAACACCGTTTACGGTATCTGCCTCCGTACGGTACTCGTTTGCCCTCTGTCTCATCTGATCCGGAGTGATTCTGATCTGGTTTGCCATTTTGTTTTCCTCCTCTTTGGAAATTTATTTATATATCCGGTCTCCCGGGTATATACATGCTTATAAGCCCTGCTCCGGCGCGGCGAGCGGCGTTTTGAGCTTCATGCACTCATTATCTCTGATGTAATATCCGTCGCCCGTCTCAATCGGCTTCTTGAACTTTCTTGCCACTGCAAGCGGCATGTCATATATCTTCATATTAGAAATATCGTCAAAATACATCATATGGTGCTGATCACGGATGTTCTTGAATATCTCCGGAGCACTGTACGGTATCGGTACATTTTCCACCGCCGAAATAATGATGCATACATTCAGGTTCTTATACCTGCCTGTAATATTCTTGTACGCTTCCATCGCCTCTCTGTCATTGCAGATGGCAGTTGCCGCGTCATAGCTGTCGATTACGAGCATGAGGAGAGGAGATGTGGAGAGTACTCCGTCATCGCCTGCTGCCAGAGCATCATACCGCTCTTTCAGCTGTTCTTCGATTTCTCTCACAAACTGGAGGGCATCATCTGTAAGAATGCTGTACCCGCATGTATATTCTCTTCCCTTTAATACCGCAAGGCGCTTTCCAATACTATCCGCCACATACAGCTTCATCTGTCCCGGATACATGATATCCAGCATATTAACCACATATCTCAGCCAATTATGACGGCCGGCTCCCTCTCTACCAGTAACGGCAAGTACACCTATGGATGCGAAATCGAGCATATGCGGCATAACCGTCTCATAATCCAGCCCGACTGCAACCGTAAATCTCTGCCGCATCATGCTTTGGAATTCATCCTTCATATACTGCTCGTTCAATACGGCAGGAATAAGCGGGATACGTACTGCCGCCATATTGCCGCAGGATGCATTCGTCTGCGCAATGTATTCCCGGATCTTCTGCGCTCTCTCGAACTCTTTCTCGCCGAAAAATGCCAGGTAGCACTGACACTCCAAATGCCGCTTCTCAATCTCCACGAAGCAGCGTCCTGGTATATTGTCCAGTCTCTGGTTACAGTGCTCAAACAGCGCGCCATACTCACTCGAATCGTTACAGAAAGTTGCGATACGCACGGAAAAATTAGACAGATATTTATACCCGATTCCCGCAGTCTGTGCGTTTGCAATAATAATACTGATACCCACAGTGATTCCTTCCCGGCACAGATTCAGCAGCTCATCATCATCCTGGAAATACAGTTCCTTCAACGCCGTCAGGTTATCTATGATCAGTACGATCTGCGGCAGGTCTGTCCGTCCAGCTTCTCTATAGGCTGTAAACGAGCTGACGCCAACAGAGATAAGCCGTTCTTTTCTCTCCTCCAGCTCCGTGCGGAGAAGCTTGAACAGATTCTTAAGCTTCTCATCCTCCGAAGCACAGACAACTCCTCCCACATGGTTCAGGCTGTCGAAATTCTTCAATACCATGGATGCAAAATCCAGGATATAGATGGATACTTCCTCCGGTGTATACCTGGTTGACAGACTCCGGATAATATTTTGCAGGATATTCGTCTTTCCAGTCTGTGCTGAACCGATGATGATCGTATTCTGGCTTCCCACATCCACGGAATAGACGCCCTGATACTGATTGTCCGGATCATCATAAATACCAAGATCCGCATAGAACCCGCCGTCTCCTCCTGCCGCTGTATCCTGTAATGCGAAGTCGATATGTTCGCTCAGTGCCGGGAGACATATATCCGGCAGTTTTTCCAGATGATTCTTTCTGCAATATTCATTTACATACTTCACGATCGCATCAAGCTGAGTAATACTTCCTTTGCCGCTCTTGTCCTTCTTCTGGACATATACCGGCGTCTTCTTTCCTGCATCCGGCACCTGCCATATGGTGAACTCCCTGACATTACTGTCGTCGGATACCGCCGGCGCCCCGCTGTATGCAGACTGGAACAGCTCAAAGATCTCGTTATTTCCCACCTGCAGGTATGCCCGGCCCGGTTCTTTGATCTCCGCCGCCAGAGGCGATTTGAGCACCTCGTTACTGTCTTCCTTACTCTGCACCTTCAGGCAGAGCTTGAATCTGGAATTACTCCAAATCTGCTCATTGACCTGTCCGGCAGGCTTCTGTGTAGCCAGGATCAGATGCACGCCCAGGCTTCGTCCGATACGAGCCGCCGAGATCAGTTCTTTCATAAATTCCGGCTGTTCTGCCTTTAGCTCCGCAAATTCATCCACAATGATGATCAGATGCGGCAGCGGTTCCTTTACCTCGCCCGCCTGATATTTTCTTATGTATTTATCAATATGGTTTACTTCCGCATCCGCAAAAAGCCGCTGACGCTTCTGAAGCTCTGCCTTGATAGACTTCAGGGAACGATTGATTGCTTTCCCGTCGATGTTCGTGATCGCTCCCAGCAGATGGGGAAGCTCCTCGAACTGATTCACCATGCCGCCGCCCTTGAAGTCGATGATCATAAATCCCACTTCATAAGGATGGAACAGCGTTGCCATGGAGAGAATATATGTCTGCAGGATCTCAGACTTACCGGATCCTGTCGTCCCCGCCACAAGACCATGGGGACCGTGTGCCTTATCATGCAGATCCAGGCTTATGATCCCAGTCTTGGACACTCCGATCGGTGCTGCCATGGACCGAAATACGTGCGACGTCTTCCACCTTACTCCCAGGTCGATGTCATCTACCGTGAATATCCCCATCATCTCAAACATACTGATGCTTTTGGTAAGAGAGCTCTCCAGAGAAATCTCCTCCGTGTAGACAGGTGCCAGAATATCCACGACTCGACGCGCCTGTCTGTCACTGATATGGGGATAGAGAAATACGTTCATCCGTGAACGGTCTTCTGTATCGATCAGTACGCCCTGCTGCGCATCAAGGATATTGATCAATGCCGAACAACCCACAGGGATCTCCGAACGGTCATTTCCGAAGAATACAAAAGTCACTCCCAGATCCTTTGCATTTTCCACAAACTTTGATACCGGATGGTTCTTAAACCCATATTCATCATAAAAAAACACAATAATATGATTGTCATAGGACTTATTCTGTTCTCTTATCGTCAGCTCCTTATACAAATACTCAAAGATCAGGTTCTTGCTCTCGTCATCACTCACGATCGCCCTCGTATCTGTCTGTTCACAATATGCGTTTGGAAGAAACCGCAGCCAGTGCACTCTGTTCTTATGCTTCTCCTCTACCACAAAGAAAAGTCGTACATCTGAAAAATACTGGCGGGATACAAGATCAACGATGATATTCTTAAACAGTTCGAACCGGTACTGCTCCTGTCCCGTGATTCCCAGCGCGTTCATGGATTTCAGGTCACATACGACAGGCACGCCCTGGATATATTTATACGCCTCACTGATCTGCTCCGGCATAAGCTGCAGGTCGTCCTCGATCTCCAGGCGCTCCTGCTTCTTATACTTAACCGGACGTCTGGACTCCACTGCCCCGCTGCCGAGACGTACACACAGGAAGTCCTCATCCTCGGGGACACGGTCAAAGAGATCCGGTGAAAAGCTCTCCAGACGCTGTTTTTCAATGTCCTGTGACACATAGATCTCTTCCAGAGATTTTCTCTCCCCGGCGCGGCACTGTTCGATCTCTGCCGTCTTTTTCTCTATGTAAGCGTTATACTTTATGATCCTCTCTTCTGATTTCTCTTTAAAATCCTTTTTCCCCTCTCGAACGCCCATGACCGCCGTGATGATTGCGATCACGCCGGAGATCAGAGAGAACAAGATCATGGTGCCGCCCATAAAGGCCATGGCGCCTGCGGCTATCAGGATTCCGAGAGACGGGAATATCCGCATGAACAGATTGTTCTTCGGCTTCTGCGGCTTTTCAGGCGGATCCAGTATTTCAATCTCATCCTCGCACACCACCGTCTTCAGCCTTGTATTGCGGCTGAAGCCCGGATAGCTCTTATGTTCTGGCGCGTCACGGAAGGAAAGCCCCGTAATCCCCATATCCCCGCGGATCTCTGTCCATATTTTTCCGTTTTTATAGTAGAAGAAATAATCCGATACAGAGAAGAAATCTCCGCTCCTGATCTCTTCTCTCACCTCTGCTTTTCTCCCGTTGTGGTATATCCCGTACATCGTCCGCTCTGTCTGCAGCATCAGAGATTCATTCTGCCGGTAAAGAATCAGGGATTCATTAACCGTGTACTGACTGCGCAGGGTGATATTGCAGCCGTTTCCGGAGCCAATTCGCATAGACTGCACTGCTCCCAGGTCAATGATCCTCTCATATTTCCTGTTTCCACTCTCAAAGTCGATCAAAAACTCCAGGGTAAACACAGGGTTATCAGATTCCTGATACTTCACTTCAAGTGAATCCCCATGCTCCAGTTCAGCTGTCATCAGCTTTCTTACATCTCCAAATGACAGGTACAGATTATCCGAACACAGAACAGACCATTTCCCGTTCATCCTGATGAATGTAAGCTCAATCTGGCCGAAGAACAGATCCCTGTACAGACGCACACCGCAGTCAATACCTGTTCCGACTTTCAGTTCTTCGGCGTCCGCTGCCAGCTCGACCTCTTTATAAAGATTTTTGTTGGAGATGATAATCTTATACCTGTTATCCATACCGCTGCACTCCTATTCCGTATAATTGATAATGCTCCCATTGCGGATGCCGAATTCTCTGAGCGTCTTATTCCCTCTCAAAAGCGCGACAGGCTTCTCTGCTTTCAGATAGCAGTTCTTGATGTCTGTCGTATCGATCCCCAGCTCATACGCTGTATTCAGAGCATTCACCAGCTCATTCGCCGAGATGTCCAATGGCACCTCGAGGTCAACTGAAGTATTTTTTCCTACTATGTTAAATATAATGATAGCCTTCTCATTGTCCATTTTCCCACCTCACTGCTACATGATCAGAAACGCTGTCTTCTGGATTCCGGTATCACGGGCAAGCTTATCTGCAGTTATCTTTTCTCCGGCAGGGAAATGCCCGATATATTCATTTACCTGAAATCGGATTTCTATATCAGATGACGTCAGATAATTCTCCTCATCTTTTCTGAAATCATTGCAGACAAACAGATACTTTTCGCCGCCAATCCCATTAATATTAGACACAAGCAAATCAGTCGCACGCACGGAGTCTTCTGTCTGCTTTGTCACAATGACCACCTTGTCCGCCTCCCCGATCAACGCTGCCTTCTCTTCGTCAAATACAGGATCTGCATCAATAATGATAAAGTCATATTCGTTCGTCTTCTTGGCAGACGCTGCGATCTTCCGGTATACGGAATAGTGAAGCCCCAGAGACATAAGCGGCGCTTTAAACGGCGGCAGATAGCTGAACTCTTCCCGCCGGATGACATGCCGGATTTCCTGGTAGATGGAAGACTGTGGATCAGCCAGTCTCATATAAACCTCCGGAGCTGAGACAGCGCCTTTATTTTCCAGCCGGTACTGAAATGTCTGCAGTCTTTCCGCATTGATATAGAGCACCCTCTTGTAATTTCTCGTCAGGCAGCCCGCCAGCCCCATCGCCACTGTTGTCTTTCCGGTCCCCCCCGCAGCAGAGCAGACAAGAACCGTCTGGCATGCTTTCTTCGTATGGATGTTTACGTTCAGCACATCGGAGCTCTTGCCCACAATCTCATTAAATATTTCCCGGATACTCGTATATTTGAACAGTCTGTTGATCGAGAGTTCATCTGTCGTCCCTTCTTCATACTTCTCCATCATAACAAAGATATACCCGATGCTATGGCGCCGCAGCATCCCGCTGTAGAGCTGATCTGACACGATCAGGACATCCACCTTCTGCGGGCTTGCGAAAAGCTGTTCAAAATACGCTGGTTCCGTTATGATCTCCAGATCAATTTCTCCGGGAAACTCTTCTGCAAATTTTGCCTGCAGGGGAATAATATAATTTATATCTGTGTCTGCTATAATGAGTCTCGGTTTTGCCACTGTCATAGTCTCCTTATTTAATGATCACCTGAAAATCCGTATTAGCCATTCTTACCACATCGCCATTTTTTACCGGATATGCCTGCTCAGGAATCAGGCGTTCCTGGTTGAGGAAGGTCCCGTTTGCACTATTCAGATCCGTGACCATATATCCATTGCTCTTTCTGCTGACCTTACAGTGTACTCTGCTGATCATCCGGTTGAATGTAACTGCACCGTCCACCCGTGACACTTTCTTCCCTATGATAAATTCATCCTTTGTAACCTTAAGCTCTATGCGCGGTGCATTCATAGTAACCAGAGACATCGACCGCTCTTTAGGCAACGGGGATACAGACGGCTCAGGCTCTCTGCAGATTTTCCCACCTCGCATACGGATAGCCGTCTCTTCCAGGGTGAGCGTACCATCCGCCAGATCCGCAGACAGCCGCTTAAGCTCCGGTGCATTTTTATCCGATCTGTTATCGATTGCTTTGATCAGACCGGCCCTCAGCTCATTCTCAAACTCTGAGTCATCCTCAAAAAGAGGTGTATCTATTGGAAGATATACCAGGCGAACCTTGTATGTAGACATATCGATATAAATTTTTTCAAATGCAATGTCCAGATTCCTGCAGGCGAGAAAGCCATTGCTCTTTACTTCGCTGACTGCATCCAACAGATTCCCGGTCACTGCCAGGAATCTGTCTGTGCTCAGCACAGGAGTAAGGGTGGAAAATGCTTTACAGCCGTCTGTCATGTAGTACAGCTCGGTCTTTCCGTTGCACGTCATTTTCATACTGCGCAGGAAGCATCTCCTCGTCTGGCTCTGCAGCACCTTGTATTCTGTTGTGAGGAAACGACTGCTGTCATGCAATATGTAAGCAAAATTTGCTCCGCATTTCATTTCTGTAAAAATCTCATTGTCAGCCATTACTTACTTCCTTCTACCAGGTCGTCCTCATCTCCGGCTCTGTTCAAAATATTCAGCTCACCATGATCCAGTTCAAAGACTTCCCATATATTCTCGATACCAGCCCCCGGCGATACTGTGATCACTTCCGGCTGTGCCTGTCCGGGCAGATACACTTTGACAGTCGCACCGTAATCCTGCAGTGTGCTGGTCAGCCTGTAGTCCACTACCGTATATTGGTATACACCGTTCAGGTCGTACAGTGTGATCGTCTCCGGTCCGTATCCGTTGGTATCATCTACATCAAGCTCTGCGAGAGTCTCTCCGCCAGATGATGCCGTCTTTCTGTAATAGCTTACGAATACGCTTCCCCCGCTGTCACTGTCTCCGATCAGGTAGGAATCAAGATCCTGCGGCTCCGAGCCCCACTCAAGAACGATACGCGCCGTTCCGGCAGCCAGCTCCGGTGAAATAATGAACTGTTCACCGCTGTAGTTTCTATCCTTTTCCATCTCGAACTCAAAGTTCTCCACGACATAGCCGTCTGCTGTAATCGTCACATCATAGACATCCGGATCAAGCTCCACGGAAAATGCTCCTTTCCTGTCCGTTGACGCCTCTCCGGTATGAGATGCATCCTCCTGCCCTTCAAATACGAGCTCTGCCTCCGGAACACCCTCTCCTGTCACGGCGTCAATCACAATACCACTCAGGATACCCTTTGTGCTTCTATTCTGATTTGCCTCCGGGAGAAGCACCTCATTCCACGCATTTACAGATTGGATCGTACCAGCTGCATCTGTCTCGATATTCATGATGACCGATCCTGTCCTGAGCTGTACATAGCTCCGTTCTGCATCAGTGACCGGCTCTACCGTTGAGCTTGAAACTGCCTGAAGCTGCTCAAGTGTAACCGGAGCTGCGAAGTTATCAAAGATAATATCCAGGGAATCCAGCTCCAGCTTCTCCGGCATCCCCGTCTCATCCGGGCGGTTCCTCCTGTCATCTACGATCGTGTCATCCTCCGGTGTATCTGAATAGTACAGTGCGGCCGAAAGGTCATCATGCACGACTTTCACCTCACCCTTTGCCACTTTTACAATATCCGGCCATGCGCCGTACTCATCCGAATAATCGCTGTACGTAAAATTTTCCAGTCTCTGAAGGAAGGCTGTATTCCAGCCAAGCTGTCCCCTCCTCTGCTCCATGGTCTCCTTATCCTGGTCCTGACCGAATCGGTTCACCAACAGAGAGCCGTCATTAATACCATTCAGCATATCCAGTATCGTTGGAGCTTTTGAATAGGTATATCCTTTTTCCAGAGTAGCCTTAGCCTGCGAGACCTTCCCCTGATTCAGATATACATCTGCAAGCCCCAGATACGCCTCATCCTCCTCCGGTACTGCTTCGATCGCATTCTCGTATGCTACGATCGCATCCTCATACTGGGCAGACGCCGCATATTTTTCTGCTGCTGCTATCTCTTCCTTATATGTTTCCTGATCCAGTCCTCTGCGGATTAAGAGGATGCCCGCAGCCACTGCCGCTACAAGAAGCACGCCACAGATAATCAGAAGTACTATCGTCTTCTTGGATCTTTTCTCTCCCATACTCTCTCCTCCCTCAGTCTGTTATCTGACTGATATTGTCTCGGATTTTCTTCCTTCTCTTTTTCAAAATCCGGAAAACAATGATAAATCCGGCTGTGGCAGTCAGAATTACCGCGATTCCCACTATTGCCAGAATAATACCCGCCATTTATGTCCTCACTCCCGTTCTCCCATAACACTGATGAGCTCCTCCATATCCTCGTCCGTCTGTCCTGAGGCATCGTAGGCATGGCGCGCTGTATTGTAACAAAAGCCTGCTTCTGACGGGACCTCCTGCTCTCCATTTGAAGCCGCCTCGTCCAGATAGTTCCAACACATCCACATCGGGATCCTGTAATCATCCGGCCAGGCTGACTGCATCTCTCGCAGCCGGTCAATACTGGTCCCATATCTTCCCAAAGCTCTGAGCACAAGCGCGCGATTTAAAAAATCCTCATAGGAAGCGCTGTCCTCACCGCATAGCCGCTCATACACGGTAAGCGCCTGCTCATAATATGTCCGTTTCTCAATGTCCGACGAAGCGGCATTTCCTGCCTGAAACGCGGTCTGTCCCGCCTTGCGCAGCAGATTTTTGTCGCCGCTTATATCTGCTGCCGTGCCAAGCGCCTCAAGCGCATCCCCATATTCATCCAATTCGATACAAATGTCCGCTTTCAGGTCACAGATGGCGGCAGTCAGATCACTATCCGTACTAAGCCTCATAGCTGCTTCCACCTTTGCAAGCGCCTCCTCCGGCTCTCCCGCTGCATATGCTGCCTCAGCTTCGACAAAGCTGCTTTCTGCCGGATCCAGAGCTGCTTCCGGATACTGCTGTTCCAGCGCAATGATATCGAATGGCTCTCCACTCCTGGTAAGAGCGGCTATGTAGTCCCGCAGATAGAGCGAGCTGTCCGGAGCTGCTTCCAGAGCATCCCGGTAGTACTGAGCCGCAGTCTCGTACTGCTCCTGACGGTAATAGCTCTCAGCAAGGATATAGAGTACATCCCCCTTATCTTCAGGATGAGAATCCATATAGCCCTGCATCATAAAATCATTGAGCATATCTGTCCCTGCTGTTATGACAGATGCTTCCTCTCCGGACTCTGACGCAGCATACAGCTCAGAGTAGCTGTTCTGCCACGCATCCCGCTGCCAGACTCCGATTCCCCCATAAATCATAAGTATTCCCGCTGCCAGACACACCCCATAGAGAAGCCCGGATAGAATCTGCAGTCTGCCCATACTTCTGTACTCCGGATCCAGCTTTTCCAGGTTTTCCAATGCTTTTCCCATCTGCTGTGCCGACTTAAACCGCCTTGCCGGGTTATATTCTGTCGCCCTGCTTATAGCCGCCTTCAGCCCCTCACTGTATGGAATATCCAGCTCCATGATCGGATACGGCACACCGGTCTGCGGCTCTGGCAGATATCCTGTCATCATCCGGTAAAAAACTGCCCCAAGACTGTAGATATCCATCCTGGGATCCGGATCAAACCGTCCGCCTCCACTGTACAGGATATCCATTGCAGCCCGATACTGCTCCGGCGCCGCATAGTGAGGGCTCAGACCCTGCAGCTTTCCTCCCTCCGTACCATCCAGCGAGATGTTGAAGTCGATCAGGCACACATTTCCCTGGGGCGTGATCATGATATTGCCCGGCTTGATATCACTGTGCAGGATTGGTGGATCCTGAGTATGCAGATACGCAAGCACCTCACATAGCTGCTTCAGCCACAGCAGCACCGTCTGTTCCGGGAACTGATACTGATTGTCCAGATAATACTGCAGGTCATGTCCCGGAATATAATCCATCACCGTATAGATTCCGCCTCCTGCCTCCAGGAAATCATAGACCTGGGGAAGATAGGTATGATGCAGGCGCTTGAGAATATCCGCCTCCCCCCGCACATTAATTCTTCCTGTATAATTTTCTTTTATCCTCTTGATCACGATCTGTTTCCGAAGACGGAGATGGTATCCGAGATAGATGACTCCTGTACCGCCCTTACCAATCTCACGGATGATCTGATACATACCATCGATAACATCACCGTTGTGAAGCATGTTCTCCCTCCGGTACCGCGGCCTTCCTATATTTGAAAACCGCCTCTTAAAAAGCAAGCTGCCTAAATATTTCTATTCAGACAGCTTTGCTTCCTTTCTCTTTACTTATTTGCCTGTTCTTCGTCTTTCTTTTTCTTGAAGATCAGGAAGAACCAAAGCAGTCCTCCCGCGATCACTACAACTCCTACAATCGTTCCTACAAGGAGCGGTGTATTGCTGTAGAACTGTACGAACAGATTAGAGGTCAGCAGGACTCTTGTGATCTCAGCCTCTGCCGTATTGCCAGCCGCATCTGTTGCAACCGCTCTGATATCCTGTCTGGAGTTGGAGCTGTTCATCGTATAGGTGAGCTCTCCTCCTGCCGCCTGGATATCCTTTGCGTCATAGGACTGCGCCGGCTGATCATCGTTTCCTACATATACGCCAACATCGCCCATGGCGATATTGTCCGCTGCATTTACAGTAATATTTCTTGTGTTTGCACGGTACTGCTCACCATTTTCGATACCTGTGATAACGACTGTCGGCGCTGTCTTATCGATTGCGAACTCGATGTCGCATCCCTTTGCGCGGCTGTTTCCGACATTTGTCGCACGGTCTTCGGAATCGATTGTTACAGTATAGTTACCCTCTTTTTCAAAGTTCTCTTTGTTGATCGTGTAATCATACTGTTTCCATGACACCTCTGATCCGCTTGCTTTTACTGTATAGTCTGTGCCTGCCTTAAGATCTGCAAGCTGTCCGTCACGTCCGTAAGAAATACCATTGAATACAAGGCTGTCCACATTGATCTCGGTTACAACAAGATCCTGCTCTTCGTTGGTGTAGTAGTTATCCACCAGCTCCTGCGTCTCATCAGACAGCACGAATACGGAACCAAATCTGTTAACTGAGAAGATCACGGAATCCTCCGTCTCATTTCCCGCACGGTCTGTGATCACTGCTGTCATGGTATAGAGATCGTCGTTCTCTTTCGTACGCTCGAAATCTGCCATCTTGATGCTCTCACCATTCGGGATGGATGAACGGTCGCCGTCCAGTGCCATCTCACCATGGTTTGCTCCCTCCAGTGTGATCTCCACCCCATTTTCCGTGTAGTTATTGTCGCTGTAGCGTACCCCCGGCGCCACCACATCGTTGTTTGCTGACTTGTCCTCGATATCAAAGAACTCAAGCTCCGGAGCAGTCTGGTCAACTGTAAAGCTGTCCTGCTCATAATCGGCTGCTGCGTTTCCTGCAAGGTCTGTGTAATCTACATCAAATGTGTAATCCGCATCTGCTGAGAATGTCACGCTCGCTGTGTGTACATCTCCTCTTGTGCTCCATCCGCCAAGTCCCGGTGTTGCTACACCTCTTCCTTCCAGTGAAGCCGTGATTGCTGTGTTGACCTCAGCAGCGTTGAAGTTGTGCTCTGTAACTGTGATCGTCGCCGTGCGGTCTGCATTGAAGTATCCCGGCTCAGCATCGTTGTTGTTGTCATAGGACACCTGAATCGTCGGGTCTGTCTGGTCGATCGTAAAGTCGTCTACTCTCGTGTAGTTTGAATCATTTCCCGCAAGGTCCGTCGTGTTCAGCGTAAATGTGTAATCGCCATCCGCCGCAAATGTCACGGTGCATGTATGTGTCGCACTGTCCGATACACCGGAGTTGGAGCTGTGGCTCCATCCGCTGATAGACGGCTGTGTTCCGTCTGTGTTTGTGATGTTGAATCTCACCGCTGACGGATCGAAGTTGCGCTCTGTCACTGTGACTGTCGCTGTACGCGTTGCATTGTAGTAGCGGTCGTTCAGCGGGCTGTTCAGGTCGTAGGTTACGTCGATGGTCGGGGCGGTGATATCGATACTTATATTTTTTGTTTCCGTCGCTTTATTTCCTGATTGATCTACCGCCGTAACTTTAATCTGGATATTATTACTGTTATTTATTTCAGCCTCAACAGTTTCATTTCGTGTTATCGACTGCATTCTCTGTGTTGCATCTAACAGTTCGTTATTATAATTACCTGATTGTGTTACTTCTCCATCTTTTAAAATTTCATACGATACTTCTTTTAATCCGGAATAGGTTCCATTTACTTTTGGATCTATAACTTGAATTTCAAAATCAACATCCTTATTGTAAATTCCATGTAATGGTTCAGCTGTTGTGATAGTGATTTTTGGGATATTATCCGGTGCCTGACGATCGTCAATCACTCCTGCAGTTGAGATAAAGGAGACATTACCTGCCTTATCTTCCAGGCGCATATATGGAACTTGCTGTGTATTAGCTTGTGTATAATATACAACCGGATTATTTATACGCTGATAATCTGCTCCACCTATCCACTCATCAATAGTAATATTTTTCAGTGTCATTTCTTGTGCAGTGTTTCCCTCTATATCCAACTGATCAACACTTCCATGTATATCTCCCGGATTATACATATAATATTGCTGTTTATAAACAGATGTTACATCCCTACTGGTAAATTCAATTCTAGTATCATCATTAAAGAAAAAGCCAAATGAAATGGTACGGATCATGTCTTTTAAAATTCCGCTATTATCTGTTCCATTTACTTTAATTTCTCCTGTTGGTTCTGTTTGGTCAAAAGTAAAATAATGAGGTGCATATGTACATGAATTTCCTGCTAAATCAGTATAAGTAAAGCTAAAAGTATAATTTGCGTCCTTTTCAAAATTAAGTGTAGCTTTCCCAGTATTTGTATTATATGACCATGCAGAACGTGATTCAAATTTACTGAAATCTTCTGTCCCTTCGGGTGCATCTGTTCCAATTGTAGCGGAAAAGTCACTTTGTTTTTGTGCAAAAGCCTTTTCATATGAAAAATTCTTTTCTTCAATGGAAATCACTGCCTGTATACCTCTATTTGTATACGCTCTCTTATCTTCACTGATTGCCTCTTCAATATCACTCACAATATCATTTGCCCCATCCACACTGTATACAACTGTAACAACCGGTGCTGTCTGATCAATGATAAAGAATTTATTTGCTTCCGATTTTTCATCCGCATAGGTTATTTCCTTAGCATGATTTCCCAGTATATCTTCACAATGCGGAGTAATACTATATTCTCCATCTTTGTCGAATTCTAATTGTATAGTGCATGTCCTCGCTTCTGTATAATCCGTTACATCAAAATCACTTATTGGTTTATTGCCAATATAATCCTTTACCTCTTTATTAACCCATGTTATTCCATATTGACTAAGTTCCTTTAAATGAACCCCGTCATATTCGACTCCATTAACGGCAATATCAAACTTAATATCCGGATATGGATTCTCACTGCTTCCGATATCCATGTTACGTTCTGTATACTTAACAGTCATAATACGGCTTTCTTCTTTATTGTTAAAGTAAATGCCATTATTCGCCTTATTAATATCATCATTGTAAGATACTTCAACCTTTGGTGATATATTATCTATAACTATCTTCTTTTCAAATGCCTGTGCCTCATTGCCCGCCTTATCCTTTGTAGTTATTGTAATAATAACATCATTCAAATCAGGAGTGACCGATCTTGCCGGAACGACAGCATTAATGGTAAAGTCAGATTCTTTTACTAAGTCCGAATATAATTTATCATTGTCTTCTAATTCAATTTTAAAAGAATTTTCATAAGTTTGTTCAAGCGTTGTTTCGTCAAGCGAATCAATCACTATTCCTGAGTCGACTTTTTGACCATTCACTGTCACATCAACCTGAACGGAATCTATACCTGAGAAAAATGGTTCGGGATCTTTAATGTTTATTTGATAACTAGCATCTCCTTGGTAATTGTCAATTCCATCCTGTGTTGCAGTCGCCGGGGCAAAAGTACAATTAATCTCTGGCTGGGTGATATCAATTATCATTCCATTAGATACATATACGGAACAATTATCCGCATTATCTACTGTCTTAATGAAAATAATATAATTATCCTCTATAGCCTTTTCGTCTTCTCCCCTGCCAACAGCAATTCCAGTTGCTAAATCAAGAGGTAACCATTCACCTTTCTCTGTTATTGTTTCAATCTGTTCTTTTAAGGCTTCTTTATCCAGACCAGCATCGCTGGTATCCGATCCCACATTCCAAACATAATACTGCTGGGACACACTATCTGACAGTCCGCTTCCTTCATCTGTAATCGTTACAGATGCTGTATACATTTTATTTGTGTACATTCCGAAAGTTATAGAATCTGCCATCTTTGAATATACTGTAGGAGTAAATCCGCTTATATCTGCTACTGGCGCTTTATTATCAATATAAAGCCAATCATTTAACATTACAGATTGCGATATTGTTTTAGAACTGTTTTCACGTCCAATATATACACTTACATTCTGTACAGCAGTCTTATCAACTTCTTTTTCAGTTAAACTATCCAATACGTTTTTTAATGCATCAATCGGAATACCATCTTCAGTCGCATTTATTGCCGGTTCACCATTTATAGAGATAAATACTTCATCATAATAGGCGGTAGCTTCAAAATTCTCCGAATCTTTTACTCGCAATTTCAATACCGGAGATTCTTCATCGCTTCCATATTTATCCTCTCCAAATTCATCCCTCGCACCCGTGTTCACATAAATTTCTTTTAGCACGGTATCATTTGCATCACTTTCCTTGACATCATATATTCCCGTCGTAGATTCGCTCAATTCAATACATTTTAAAAGTGTATCTTTATTGATAGTTTGGCTGGTTACTATAAGGCTGCCTCTATTATCTACAGTATCATCAAACTTGAATTCATAATTCCCATCAATACGATTTTGTTCAGTAATATCTGGCTTCACTATGTTAAATGGATCATCCTGAACTTCCAGTCTGATAAATTCCCCATTACCGTCAATGGTTGCTCCCGGTAATTCTGATACCTTGTCATTGTTTACCAAACCACTACTTGGATCTTTTTCTATGTACCCGGTACTATTTTCAAGTGTTATTAATCCTGCTGTCTGTTCGACTGCATCCTTAATATTTTGACCATACTCAAACGATTTTATATCGCAGTCTTTTGCCGTAACATACAGTGGTCGGTAATTAATAGTAGCTATTCCCGCAACTAAATCATTTTCATCTGTCACTTTAAGTAAATAATTCGCCAGACTTGATTCATTCGTTGATTTATATTCACCAATTTCTACTCTTACATCTTTTGCTATAACATTACCCGCTTCATCAATAGCGACATCTGCAGTATCTGTATGCACTTTTGAGGAATCAATTGTAATTCTTTCTGTTGTGTCGACTACAGTTCCTGTTAACTGAAAATTTGTTGTTCCATCGTAAGTCTTAGACAAATTATCGTCCCACGCAACATCATTAACTGAAATTTCTTTTCTTTTTACTAAAAGCGTAAAATCTATACTGGACGCTATATAAGAATTATTTGCTTCTGCTGTAATGGTAATCTTAATCTCACCTGCGTTTTTGGGAGTAATTTTTATTTGATTATTTTCTACAGCCACTTCCGCCACCTGTTCTGGCAGTACATTGCCAGCGTATTCATCAGGATTCACAAATTCCACGTTTGCTGTAATGTGTCTTTCCTTAACAGTATCCGCTTTTAAAGAAACATCAAATGGAGTATCCCATTCCGGATCACCATAAGTAATTTCTTTAGAATTTTCTCCATCTATTTCAAGATTCTGTGTCTTAGTGTAGTTACCCTCAACAGATGCACTTTTTGAGACATATTTCGTATCGCCGGTATACTCTACGGCAAACATTTTATCTCCGATAATTGATCCGGCATCATTATATGTCATTGTTGTATTCGGAAGTACCGCTGTACCAATCAGGTTCCCATCTGCCTTGAATGTAAGTGTACCGGTTGCCTTATCTGGAATACCAGTTGCAGAAAGCTCGACTTTATTCTGATCGTTTCCTTCGCCCGGATTCACAGATAATCCCATATTGAAACTATTCTTAGATACAGTCACATTGATGTTTGCTGTTTTTCTGCCGTTACTCACCTGGACAACAGCATTCTTTGCAATGTCATCTCCTGCATTGCCTGCGGCATTTGCAGTAATATTACCATCAGCCACGCTTACAAACTGAGTCCCATTTGTTATGGACCATGTATATGTTCCTTCTGCAACTTTGTTCGTGACATTCACAGATGCACTTCCGCCAACATATAAAGATATACTGTTTTGGCTCAGATCTATCTCCGACATTTTCATTCCAACTTTTATATTCGTGTCTGATGATGTCGGTGTAATCTTTCTTTCATTCTGCGCATTATACTCATATCCGGTCTTTTCGACGGTATAAGTATATTCTGTATTTGTGTCAAGACCAGTCACCTTAAACATATTGAGATGCTCAAAATCTGTCTCCTGTGTCTCGGCTGTATTGACACTGGCCACGACCTGGCTGGCATTATCAAGTACTTTGATCGTGACATCCTGCGTCAGAAGTGTATTACCGTTTTCCACATCCTGCACACTGAAGTATACCGCCCCGGCATCCCCCGGCGCCGCCTCTGCCGTCAGTGCCGCATTCGGTATCATCCATGTAATGACCATAGCCACCGCGAGCAGCAGTGCGCATATCCTTTCTTTCCAGCTTCTTGTACTCTTTTTCATATCTCAATCCTCTCCTCCTTCAAGCTGTACTGTTTTATCCTCTGGTTTATAGTTCCGTATATATTGATAAACATTTCCATTCAACAGGAAATGCGCATAAATCCCTGCCAGTGCCAGCAGCAGAAATACTACTGCCACAATCTGATTCACTGTTACATTTACGATACAGTAAATCGTTCCTATCAGTCCGATAATCAGCACAGCATCCATAACCTGTGCCGGCCGGTTACTGAAGAAGCATAGCGGAGACGGCCGTCTGCGCTTTGTCTCCTCCGTCTGCATCTTTTTATATCGAAGGTAAAGCAGGATATATCCGGCAATCCCAGCAATCAGTCCCAGCCAGAACATCCCCCCGGCGGCATATCCCGCACCGTTCAGATTGCCATCTCCATCCAGTGCGAACGGGATCAGCACCGGGCTCAGCGCCGATATGGCAAATGCCGCTAGTACTCCTGCAAACCTTTTCCTCATCAAGTTCATATGTTAATCATCTTCCTCCCTGCCACATGCTTCGGTACACTGTCTGACCTTCTACAAGTCATGCGCTAGATCCTCTCCTCCGTATGGATCAGCATCGTTTCCTTTATAATCTCGAACCTTCCGGAATACGCCTTCTTCTCACGTTCTTCCCGCATTGCCTTCTCCAGCTCCGGAGTAAGCAGCATCGTCTCGCCCTGGGCGCCATACAGCGGTACAGTCGTCTCATCAGCACTTCCGCTAAGGAGTGTTGTCTCTTCCGCACCACCATTTAAGAGTGTAGTCTCCTCCGAACCATCTCCCTGCAGGAGCGTCGTCTCTTCTGAACCTTCAGGCAGTATCTCTGTCCTCTCGTCACCCTGGCTTACACTGCCTGCTCTGCCACCGGACTGGATACCAGATCCCGATGTCTGCGTATGCGCTGCATTTGCGTGCATCTTTTCTGTAGGTTCACTGCCTGTTGCCACCTCTCCGGTGGGCGGATAGATCACCGGCGGAATGCTGCCACTGGGGGTCTTATAGAGATCCCCGGTAGTTTCCGGTACATAGGTATCCTGACGGAGCTTTCCTGTCTGTGCGTTCTCCTCTTCCATCTGCCGGATTGTACGCTTCTGAGCGCGCCCTGTTAAAAAGTCGAATACTCTGCGTATCTTAAACTTGAAAAAGATAACCACACTCAGAACTGCAAAGAGGATTGTCAGGCAGAGGCAGATGATAAATCCTGTGTGATAGATCGCGATAAGCTGTTCAGTTTCCTGCATCTGTTTCCCCTCCTGTCTGACCTCCCTGAGAGCTGAACGCCGCATTTACCTGCGTCTCCGCCTCCTCTATGCTTGCCAGTATTTCTTCCTTTGTGCCGGATACGTCATCCGTTGCAAAGCCGCTCATCAGCATACTCCTTATGCTCTGCAGCTCATCCAGCATCTCTCGCTGCGTCACTCCCGCCTGCCGGAAGTTCAGCGCATTCCTGTATATCTGATAAACCATCTCTCTGTACATGACGAGTGCGGTCTGTTCATTGTCAATTGCAGTCAAATCACCTGACGTAAGCTCTACCATATCATCCCAGTAATCGGCATAGGAGACTTCACTGTCACCCGCAAGATCTCTTGTGTCCAGTCCCTGGGAATATCCAGCGATCTTGGCAAAACGCTTCGCCCTCTCCACCTTATTCGGCTCAAGGCTGTCACTCTCCGCCGCTGTTTCAAACCACGACTGTGACATGGGCTTGTTGCCCTCTTCGCCATAATAATAGAAATAGGCAAGCCCCATCTGGAAAGAGAACTCATCATACGCTTCCGAATTACTCTCCAGATAGCTCTCATTCGTTCGATTTCCACTCCCAGTGTATCCAAGGATTTCTTTCATCTGGATATCCTCTTCCTGAGTAAAGAACCCTTCATCTCCTGTTCCAGTTCCATCGATAAAGACATCAAGAAGATCTAACCATGCATCTCCTCTGGAAGGATCGAGATTTATTGCATCTCTGTAGTAACGCACTTTTTCTTCCTGGGAAGCGGCATTAGATGCCGCTCTGAGATAACCGTCATAGCTGTTTCTTATCGTTGAATTTTCCGCAAATTTAAATCCCAGACATCCGATCAGCGATACAGCTGTCAGAGAACATGCCGCAAGGAATCCCCTCCATTTGCGTTTTTGTTTCTTCCTGTATTCGATATCCAGCTCATCAAAATGCTCCAGCGCATACATCAGCTCTGCGCACGACTGATATCTGTCGTTAGGATTCCTCTGCGTACACTTTATAACGATCTCCTCAAGTCCCGACGAGAGCGCCGGGTTCCACTGACGGATGGGATACATCTCATACGGCGGGAGGCTTGGATTATGTCCGGTCAGCAGATGGTACATGGTAGCGCCCAGATTGTAAATATCCGTCCTCGCATCTGTCTGTCCGTGGCCGCCGTACTGCTCCGGCGCGGCATAGCCCTGCGTTCCCAGACACTTTGTATCTTCGATACTCTGCTCTTTAAATTCTCGAGCCGTACCAAAATCTATGATCATAATCTTTCCGTCTGGTTTGAGCATAACATTGGAGGGCTTTAAATCCCTGTAAATAATAGGAGGCTTTCTGGAATGCAGATATCCAAGCACATCACAGATCTGCTTTGCCCACTCCACGACCCGTTCCTGAGGCTGCGCTCCCTCTTTCTTGAGCCAGTAATCCAGTGTCCTTCCCTCGATGTAGTCCATTACGATGAGAAATGTATCATCGCAGTCGATCACATCGATGATACTCGGCAGATGCGGGTGGTTGAGCCGTTTCAGGATGTCTGTCTCCGCGATCAGCCCCTGCTTCACGACCTCATAATCCTTAGTGCCGTCTTTTCTGACCTCCTTGATCGCCCACTGCTTGTTGGCTCTCTCGTTCATCGCCAGATAGACGACGCTCATACCGCCCTGTCCGATCTTATTCAAGATTTTGTATTTACCGTCAACTATTGATCCTATTTCCAGCATATATCTATCCTCTAACACGTTTTCAGGAGGATGACGGATATGTTGTCCTTCTCCTGACGTGATTTATTCAATTCCGTAAAATAGACCGCAGCGTTCTGCAGTTCCTTCTCTCCCTTAATCTTATCGGGAGCCATGAGCTTCACGAACTCTTCCTCCGCAATTACATGCCGAAATCCGTCCGAGCATATCATATAGACTTCTTCCGGTTCATAGGTTCCATGTTCAAATTCGGGAATGATCACTTCACTTGCTCCAACACACTGGAGAAGCACATTCCTCTGGGGATGATTTTTGGCTTCCTCAAGTGTCATCCGCCCCTTATCGATTTCGTTCTGTACAAATGTCTGATCCTTTGTCAGCTGGCTGATCGTCTGTCCTTTCAGTCTGTAGACTCTGGAATCGCCTATATTTAATATGTAATAGCTTCCTTCCGCAAACAGGATCATTGCTGCTGTAGTCCCCAGCGCTGCATGAAGCTGTTGCCCATATTCTGCAATCCTCGTATTCACATCGAGTATCAATTTGTTTAATTCATTCTCCATCCCGACCCGATCGATCCCGTCTACAGTCCTGTTCTCATACAGGAACACCGGAAACCTGTTTTCAAACCAATCTGAAAAAGCCCTGATCAGAGTGGCACTGGCGACCTCGCCCTTCGCGAGACCGCCCATACCGTCACAGACCGCGGCAAAGAAAACCTTGCCGTGGTCTGTGATCGCCTCTTTGATCAAGACAGAATCCTGATTTGTATTCTTTTTTATCCCTTTATCTGTATGTACAGCACTCAGAAATTCCATCTTTTTTCCACCCGTTTATCTGTTATGATATATGAAATTCAAACTCTTCATCTGAAAGCTTGAGCGTAGACCTGTCAGTCAACAGCGTCTCCTGATACGGGCTGAGCTGTACGCCATTTACAAATGTAAAGTTGCTGGACTTCTGATCCTCCGCATAGTAGTCAGAGCCCTTCTTTTTGATAACCACGTGGTATCTGCTGACCGATGTATTATCGGAGATGCAGTAGTTGACTCTTCTTCTCTCTTTACCGATCGCAAAGTTCTGTGATGTGACCGGGATCTTCTCGCCGTTCTTCTTCCGGATCAGATAAGCGCCGCCCATGCCGCCGCCAAGCAGTGTCGTCTCGCCTGCACCTGAATCAAGGAGTGTCGTCTCGCCTGCGCCGTCCTCCTGCGGCATTGTCTGATAACCACCTGGCTGTGCCGGTGATACCGGAGGTGTATTCGGTTGTACCGGTGATATCGGAGGCGTCATTTTCTGCTGTGCCTGAGAAATCTGTTTTGCTTTTTTCTTTTTATTGCCTTTTACAACAATGATGATCACTACGACAATGATTATGATCACCACTATCGCAATGATGCCTCCGATGAGGAACCAGTTCGGTCCTTCCGGCTCCGGTTCCGGTTCCGGAACTTCTTCCCTCTCCAGTCCGCTCTGCGCTGCTGAGAGTTCATCAATTGCCGACTGGATCGCTGCTGAATCCGGATTGCCCGCCGCAACGTCCTCTGCGTCAGCGATCGCATTCTGGAATGCCTGTACGCTCTCCGCTGTATATCCGTCAAGAGTCAAAGCCTTTGCATTATCGATCTCTGTCTGCAGATCTTCTAATGTAAGCTCTGCAAGCGTTACATCGTGGCCAGTGCTTCCTGTATACAGGATTCCCCATGTGTCGAGGATCTCTTTGATCGCATTGATCTGGATGGAATAATTCTTCTGATCTACGATAAACTCGTTGATACCGACAACCTCTCCCGCCTCGTTGAGAAGTGGTCCGCCTGAATTGCCATTGTTCAACTGTGCCGTATGCTCGATAACATCCACACTTCCTGTTACTGTTACTTTAGAGATAATACCTGCTGAAATAGACACATCATCTTTTGTATTGAAGTTCTTATTCTGAATCGAATCAGCCGGGAACCCATAGGCATATACGTTATCCCTCTGCGCAATCGTATCACTGTCGCCGAGTACGAGAGGCTGCCTTCCGTAAATCTTCTCTGAGAGCTGCAGCGCCGCAAAGTCAAGCACATCACTCTGTGCATTCTCATGGACAGTCGCCTCTACATTTGTATCGCGGTTTGCGAATACAAAAAGCTTCAAATGAGGATCGTTGTCCTCGAGCTTATCCAGCCCCAGTGTTGCCATAATAATTTCACGCGTCGTAAGTCCTGTCGAGGGATCCATTTCATCGAGATCAAAGATATGTTTATTTGTCACTACATATTCTTCATTGATTAAGAAGCATGTCCCTCCCGTAAAGTAAGTCCTCTGTCCGCCATCATCCTCATAAGCGAGCATAACCTGCAGAATACCATTTGCCGGATCCTCGGTAGTCGCTGTTACCGCAGAACCGGCCCCCTCCTCTTCTGCCGCCTGCGCAGGTAAGGTCATTCCTATCACCATGCACATTGCCGCCATAAGTACCAGCAGTTTTCTCATAAACCTTTTGCCCATACTTAAGTCCTCCTGTAAAATGTAATATTTTGTCATACTATGTTTATTTTACGGATTTATCCCTCGTGTACTCAATATGTGTCGCCCTTTGTGGTCACACTTTTTTCACAATTTTTATAGATTTTTTATATTGTATTCCATATAATGTAAAATGCTTTTTAGTGACGTATCTGGAGTCGGAGATATATTCTCCACATGAATATCCCGGATACAAGGGGGGAATACTATGTCTGAATTTTCATATATTCTTTCAAGACATATCCATGGAAAGAATATTAAAACATATGCTTTAGCTCAGTACTGCGGTCTTGACCGCTCAAATATGTATAAAGTCATAAATGGAAAAAGAAAGCCGACTTCTCTTGAAATGGTTCGCAAAATATCAAAATTCATGCACCTCTCTCCGGCAGAGGAGAAAGAATTGGAGGCGGCATATCAGATCACCCTGGTGGGATATGATAATTATTACCGGAGGAAAGATGTGATGAATTTTTTCAGTGAATTTAATCTTTCTCCCCCGGGGCTGTCTTCATTCAGCTATGACTATGACGCCGAACAAATGCACGACAGGGAACTTTCTTTTCTCAACTCACCGTCTGAAGTGAAGCAGGCTCTGTTTCATATTATTTCCACAGAAATGAGCAGACAGAAGGACGGACATATCCAGCTTTTGATCCAGCCCGATGCGTCATTTCTCATCAATCTGATCAGTGCTGAAATTCAGGCGGAGATGAATATCCGCATTGAGCATATCATCTGTCTGAATAATAATGCGGAGACAACCCTGTCACAGAAAAACTATAATCTGAACTGCCTGAAGCAGATACTTCCTTTATATGGAAACTATCAGAATTATGAATGCTTTTATTATTATGATGATATTTCTGCAAGGACCGGCGATTTCACTCTGTTCCCTTATATGGTCATCACTTCCCGGTATATATGCCTTCTTACCCATGGACTGAATAGTGGTATTGTTATGCTTTCCGCTTCATCACGCAGAATGTTCACGAAAATCTTTTCCGAATACATGCAGGCATCGACTCCTCTTCTCGACCATATAGGCAATGTGGCAGCCCAGCTGAATTACGTAGAAAATCTTTTCAACGAAAACCAACCGGCATACTGTTTCCAGATGTCGCCTTGCTTTACGCCGTTTATCACATTTTCCCAGGCGGAAAAATATATTAATCAGGACCTGCCAAACCGCACAGAGTTTATTACACATTTTCTTGAATATACAAATAAAATTTCCTCGATGTATGAACAGGGATACGTGGTCTGCACTTTTTCTCTGGATGGTGTTCGCCGTTTTCTTGAGAGCGGAAGGATAGATGAATACCCTACATATGTGTGTCACCCTTTTGAAATGTATGACAGAATCTATCTGGTAAAAAAGCTGATACAGTCCTGTAAAAATATGCACTACCGTATGTTAAAAAGGAATATCGGTAATCCTGCACACGGGCTATATTTATTTGTTAATCAGCAAAACGGCTATCTCATGTTCTCATCTCCTTACAACGGTCAGCCGGTCTACCTGAATATTGAAGAGCCAGGCCTTCTCTTTACCTTTTATGATTTCTGTGAGAATCTGGAGGATGATATGTTTTATACATATGAAGAAACCGAAAAGCTCCTGAGTGATCTGATCAAAAAGTAAAAAGGGGAATGCAGTATAGCTTCTTTCTTCGAAAAGCTATACTGTATTCCCACTTTTTTTGTTATTCATTTTTCTTTGTAAGTCTAATAAAGCATCGTCCGAGCCCCCTACTAAAAGCAGGTGAAGGCTCCGTCAACAACAAAGTCCGCGCCGGTGGTAAACGTGCTCGTATCCCCCGCCAGATACACACAGATGGACTGCAGCTCCTCCGGCTTTCCCATGCGCCCCAGGGGTGCCATCTCGTTCCACTTCTCGATCAGCGGAACAAGAGTCGGAGAGTTGAGCGTCAGCTCCGTCCCTATATATCCCGGACTGATGCTGTTCACCCGCACACCCCGCTTTGCCCACTCGATAGCCAGAGACTTGGTAAGCTGGATCACTCCCGCCTTTGAGGCATTATAAGCACACTGAGGCTGAGGGACATTCACGATATGCCCGGACATGGAAGCTGTGTTGATGATGGAACCCCCTCCGTGCTCCAGCATATATTTCCCGGCGGCGATATCTGTCAGAAAAATCCCGTTTAGGTTGATGTTGATCACCTTGAGCCACTGCTCGTAGGTCATCTCCTCAGCCGGCGCATTGATACAGATGCCTGCGTTATTGTGACAGAAATCAAGCCCTCCCAGCTCTTCCACAGTTTTCTTCACCATCTGGTCCACCTGTTTCGGGTCTGTACAGTCTGTCCCAATGGCGATTACTTTTCTTCCTGTCTCCCTTGAGATATACTCCGCCGTTTTCTGCGCTTCTGCCAGATCGAGATCCACAATAGCCACATCTGCTCCGGCCTCAGCGAAAGCAGTGGCCGTACATTTTCCGATACCCCTGGCGGCGCCTGTAACAAATCCCTTTTTCCCGTCCAGTCTCATCTTTTCAATAATTCCCATGACAATGCTCCTTTCCTTAATTGTATCCAGATCATTTGAAATATAAATATACGGTATAGAATTATTTTACAATACAGCGGACGCCTCCCGCAACGGCTTTATCTCTTTTCCAGCCGGGAAATCACGTTTTCTCCTCTACCGCATATACTGTTAAAAACCCTTGTTAGAAATAAACATGAACGATCGCTATCCCTTTTTCAACACCCCTCTCCCCTACGCCTATGACGCCCTGGAGCCCTTCATCGACGAAAGGACCATGCGGCTGCACCACGACCGGCATCTCCAGACATATATCGACAACCTGAACCAGATCCTTGAGGCTGATCCGTCTCTCCAGAAGTATTCTCTCACAGAGCTTCTGGTCAGCCAGGACCGACTCCCCTGCCAGCTCCGGACTCCCCTTATCAACAACGCGGGCGGCGTATTTAATCACCGCTTCTTCTTTGAAGGCATGACAAAGACAGGCACCCGGAGTCAGGCGCCCACCCTCTTTCGGCAGATAACCAGGCAGTTCGGCAGCATGGAGCACTTTAAGTCCTGTTTTAAAGAGGCCGCCCTCTCCGTGTTCGGCTCCGGGTATGCGTGGCTTGTCTGGGAAAAGGGCGGTTTATGCATCACCACCTCCGCAAACCAGAACACGCCGGACCTGTGCCGCACCGTGCCGCTGCTGGCCATAGATGTCTGGGAACACGCCTACTATCTGAAGCATTACAACATGCGCGCCGCCTACATCGACGACTGGTTCCGGGTCGTAAACTGGTCCTGCGCGGAAGCCCGTTTCCGCCGGTGCATGTCAGGCCATATGCTGGTCAGATAGCCGGCCGCAGACTTACGCGTCTTTCCCCACATGATATTCTATGGCTTTCTGCAGGAGTTCTGCGCAGCCCGGCACTTCCCTGTCATAGTACAGCTTAAACCTCTCGTCGCTGATGTAGAGGTTTGCCATGGCTCTGTGGGCCTCCTGCGTATATTTCTTCCAGGTCATGCCAAGCCACTCCTTGTGGAGCATGACAATCCTGCCGGCCTCATGACTGTCCAGGCTTACGCCGTCCAGGACAGCAGATTCACTTCCCGCTCCCCGTAAAAGCGGTACCCCGCCTCATTTGTATGAGCAGGCTTCAGAAGCCCCAGCCTGTCATAGTAGCACAGCGTGCGTGCACTCACGCCTGCCAACTCTGACAATTCTCCGATACTGTACATCTCTTCTCCTCCTTCTGTCCCCGGACTTGACAGAGGCATCTCCCCTGCAAGAACTACAATAAGGGTTAACGCAGCGTTAAGGTCAAGTCCTTTCCGAAAAAATTTTTCAAAAAATTTTCAACGCCTGCACACAGAGAAGGAAATTTCTCTGTGTACAGGCGCTGTACATGCCTATATAGAATAAGATCATATGAGCAGCATCTCCTGCTCCAGACCTTTTCCGGTCTTCAGCAGCTCCTGCCTGAGCTCTTCCAGCTCCTCCGGCAGGGCCGCACTCATCTTCTCCAGGTCCCGGAGCGCTCCCGGCTCCATCTCATATCCCGACGACAGGTGGCGGCGGTAGAGCTCTGCATTCATATGCAGCGGCCTGACATCCGGGAAGAGATTGTCCCGGATGAAGCAGAAGATGCGAAGCCCTCCGAAATCCATATCCCCGCTGTGCAGGTATTCCACTGTCCTGCCCTTCAGCGCTCCCGCCAGGGCCTTCAGGAAATCCCTCTCCTTGGGAGAGAGGAAGCCGTGGGTGAAGACATACAATGTTTCCTCCTCAAAGGGCTCGCAGACAAAGCTGGCCCTGTTCTCTATCGTCACGATCCGCCGTATGTCCTGCTCCCGGCAGATGCGGGCGTTCTTCAGCGTCTCGCTGTTGAGGACCGTGCCGTACCGCAGCTTTCCCAGGTCCACAGTCTGCCCTTCGATCTCCAGGCGCAGCGGTCCTTTCACCTCCATCTGCTGGGAGTACTCTTCTATGTAGAGCCAGGAGAGCACCTGAGCGTCATCCATGGCCCTGTCTATATCCGAGTGGTAATCCCGGGCCATCTGGACCACCCATCCTCTGAACCCGGCCGGGTCCTCCCTGAAGATCTTTGGACGCCCCAGATACCGGCTGCTGAATATCTGTACATAGACAGGCTCCTCCAGCTCATCCAGCCCCTTCAGACAGGCAAAGTACTGCTCCTTCCTCCCCTGTCCGAAGATCCGGCTCAACTCCTTTGCCTTCAGCTTTCCGCTGTCCGCCTCCCTCCAGCGGTCTCTGACATAGTCCCTGAGCCACTGTCTGCGCAGCGCTCCGCCCAGCTCCTCCAGCTCATGTTTGTACGCAGCGGCAGTCTCATACTTGGGCGTCTTCCCCGCCAGTTTATAATAGACGGGCATGTCTTTGTTATAGTAGTGGAATTCACTGAAATCCTGCTTATAGTTCTGCCAGCGCACCTCCTTTTTGGGGATCAGGCCCAGGCGCTCCAGCTCCAGCATCTCCCGGACCACCAGGTCACGTCCTGCTCCCCTCGGGGCGCCGGCCTCCCTCTCCGCCCTGTCGAAATCCTCCTGATGGATCTTCAGGCTGCGGCGTCCTTCAAGGGAATGGTCCCAATCATTTTTCTTTTTTTCATAGTTTTCAATGATCTTCCTGACAATGTAGCCGCCTCTGTATCCGTCCATAGGATCACCTCCGCTCCTGGTCTGTCTTTCGCCTGTTTCACGGCTTATTCTTCAGCCTCCTCCAGAAGTTCCTCGAACTCCTGCTTCTCAAACTCCATGATGGAGATGTTCTGCTTGTCCGGGTTGGCAAAGACAAAGGTCTTATCCACGTTCTCCAGATAGTTCTGGATCTTGTCATTGGTGGCACTGATGATAGCCTGGAAGCCAAGTCCCCGGATCAGCTCGATGCAGGTGGCCACCTTCTCCGCGTCCATCTTGGAGAAGGCCTCGTCCAGGATGACAAGGCGGATAGTGGGGTTCCTCCTGACTCTGGGCGAGTAGTCCAGACGATAGAGCTGGGCAAAGCTGGCCAGAAGCGCCACATAGAGGGGATTCTGGCCCTCCCCGCCGGAGTTCTTGGAGATCATCTTCCCAAGACCGATGTGCATATTTTTCTCGCCCCGCACGATCTGCTGCATGTCAAAGGAGAGGTAGGTCCGGTAGTCCGAGTATTTCCGCATGTTCTGCTTCGCTTCCTCCAGCTCCTCCGCCGAGGCGTTCTCCGGCGGGATGAAGATCTGGATCAGGTCCCCTATCAGCTCCCCGTACTTCTCCTCGTGCTCCATGGTAAACAGATTCATCTGGTTCTCCATATTGTAGGAGAGCCGGGAAGGGTCTATCTCCAGGGCATCGTCCATGAACATGTCGTAGTACTCCCCGTAGGCCCCCTTGTTCCTGATGATCACAAACTGGTACTTATCCTTTCCGAAGTCCAGCCTGCTGATGATCCGGTTCAGCTCGTCCTTTCGCTGGAGCGCCTCCTTGATGGCGCTGCGTATCTTATAGATGAAGTCCTCCTTGAAGTGCTGGACCGCGGTCCTGGCCTGCTCTGCCGCCTTCTCCTTGTACTCCTCCAGATGGTCGCACTGGAGCGTGTTCAGGAGCTTCTCGTAATCTCCATTGTCCTCCGCACTGGCCGAGAAGGTGCGATGAGGATACTCCCGCAGGTAGCTGCTGCGGATATCCACCAGCTCCTGATATCTCTTCTCCCTCTCCTCCCGACAGGCAGCCTGCTCCCGGAAACAGAGATTTTTCAGGTACTCATAGTTGGAGCTCTTCCGGCTCTCCATGTAAGACTGAAAACTATCCGCAAATTTTTCGTTTTCTTTGAAACTTCTCTGTTTCTCATTTAACTCTTCATCCAGGTCCAGATACTCCTGATCCGCCTCCTGGATCTTTCTCTCATGCTGCCAGATAGCCTTCTGGATGCTGTCCACCTGCTGCTTTTTCCTTGTCTGACGCTCTCTTAACTCCTCCTTCTCCCGCTCGAGCCTGCCTACATTCTCTTCCTTCAGCTCCTCTATCCGGCTCTGCAGCATTTCTCTTTCCTTTTCCTTCTCGCCGATCATCCGGATATCCCTGATCATGCTCAAGTACTCTCCGGCGGGGCGGTCCAGGTAGTCCATGGCAAGGACAGAGCGGATCTCCTCCTGGCGCTCTTCCAAGGGCACTCTCTGCTTCTCCAGCTTCTCCAGCTTTTCCTCCAGCCTCTTTCTCCTCTTTCGGAGACTGTTCTCTCCAATGCAGGCCCGCTCTGTGTAGTTCTCCGGATCAATGTGCTGCAGCTTATAGCTCTTGTACAGCATGCACCCGGGGGTGATGCCCACGGTCTGCTGCCGCAGCTCGTCGATATCCCGGCACTTGATCACCCTGCCAAGAAGGAAATCCGTGTAGGCCTGGGCGTAGTCTGTCCCCGCCTTCACCTCCTCTGCCAGAGCTCCCTCCCTGACCGGGTGGCTGTCCTGCATGAGACGCTCCGTGTCCACCACGGCGGCACGCCAGAATTTCTTTTTGTCCATGGTCTCGTAGATCTCCATGGCCTCCCTAGCGTAGGCCGGCTCCACCATGAGGGACAGCTTGTTGTTCCCCAGATAGCCCTCCACTGCATTGTGCCATGTCTCATCCTTTACTTCCAGCATGTCTGCCAAAATCTGTACATTCACAAATTTTCCGGCTCTCCTCTGGAGCTCCTCCCGGATATAGTATCTGGCCTCCTCCAGCTCCCGGGGATAGGCCTTCTTCCCCTGCTTCAGGTCAGCAATCTCCTGCCGGCCCGCCTGCATCTCCTTTTTCAGGAACCGAAGCTGGGCGCCCGTCTCCCCTCTCTCCTCCTCCAGCTCCCGCCGGATGTCGGCAAAATTCTCCTTGAGCCGCTGAAGCTCCTCCTCTGTGATGCTGCCCTGGCAGAGCCTTTCTATATCTCTGAGCATGGAGTTGGACACCATGTCCTGCTTCTTCCACTCCTCCATGCTCTCCCTTGTCTTCTGCAGGCTGCTCCTGCTGGCAGACAGGTGCTCCAGGAACAGGTTGACCTGGGAGAGCTTGTCCTTCAGCTCCTCGTACCCGGTCTGGGCAATGCGGACGATGATGTCCTCATACTGCCTCTGCAGCTCTTCCGCCTCCCGGTCGGTCTTCTCCTTGAGCTTTTGCTGCTCCTTTTTTTCCTTCTCCTCCTGGGCCCTCCGGTCCCGGATACCCTCCAGACGGCGTCGGAGCTGGAGGATCTCCAGGCGCAGGGCCCGGTACAGCCAGCTCTCCTCCTCCGTCTTCTTATCTTCGTACAAAGAGAAACTTTCTTCTATTTTTGTCAATGATTGAATTTCTTTCAGTGTTGCTTCAATCTTGCTGCGCATCTGCCCGTATCGCATGACGCTCTCCTGCATGTCCTGGATCTCAATATCCTGCTCCATGCAGATGTACTCCTTCACAAAGTCCTCCAGCCGGATGTTCATGCGGAAGGGGATCGCCCGCTTGAAAAGCCTGGGGAACTTCTCCTTGTCCAGTCCTCCCAGGTACACGTCGTAGAGCTGGCGGCGGAACCTCTCATTGCTGGGACCGCAGTAGTAGCCATCCTGGGGGAAGTTTCTCTGCAGATACTCCCGCATCTCCACGGTGGACAGGACACGCCCCTCTCCCCGGTACAGGTTGGAGAGCAGCGGCCCCTGATGCCAGAAGAACAGACGGCTGATCTCATTTGTGGCCGTCTCTACATCAAAGACAATACCCACGCACTCCTGCTCCCCGGTGGCGCTGTTTGTAAACTCCAGCACAATGGTGCTGGAAAAATTTTTGTTTCTCCGGTACTGGGACTCATTGTTGTCGCTGATGTTGACCATGCCCCGCAGATACTCGATCAGACTCCGGTCCGAGTCGTCGGCTGCCGCCTTGTTGAAAAAGCCCCTTCCGTCCGTGTTGGCGTACAGGACGATCTGCAGCGCGTCAATGACGGTAGACTTTCCGCTTCCCGAGTGGCCGGTAAAAAAGTTCACTTCCTTGTTCAGCGACAGCACCTTTCTGTCTATGTAATGCCAGTTATTCAGACAGATCTTCGATAATATTTTGAACGCCTGTTTCGTCTCCACTGTTCTCCTCCTCGCCAAATGTCTTTAAAAGGGCCCGTATGTCGTCCCCGGTGAGCACCATATTTATAGTGGGGTAAATGATCATCCTTGTCCCCTCATTTAACTCCTCCAGTATATCCAGAGGTTCTATGATCTGATATTTTTTCAGAAGCGCAATGCTTCGCCGTATCTCCGTGGGCGACGGCAGGGACTTCATCACCTGGAATTCCCCGGCCTTGCCATTCACAGCTCCCAGCGTTGTCACGATCCTTGTGCTGGATGACACCTGGGCCATCTGCTCGTCATACAATATCTTCAGCACCAGGATATAGATCGTGGCAAGCCGCGGGATCTTCTCACCCATGAGCATGCTGTCCCGTATATAGATCACTCCCAGATAAATGTTTTCCACGAGCTCGATCCCTGCCACCTGAAAATATTCCTTCAGAAATTCCATGTGCATGGCACAGATCTTATACTCCCTGCTGTACTGCCACTTTTCAGCCCGCCTGTCGTATTTTCGCTCCAAAATGAATGTCTGTCTGTAAAGGAGCCAGATCACCTCCGTGATCTGCTCTTTCTCCTCATCACTCAGCTGTTCTATATAATCGATCATATTCTTCTTAAACCCTCCTGCGCACAAATGTCAGCTTCGGATAGCGGTATTTTCCGCTCTCCACCAGACCGCCTTCCTCGATGACCTGATACTTGCTGCCGTGCTTTGTACTATAATCATAGGCAAGGATGATCTTCTCAAAGTCCTCGTCATCCTCCACCTTCAGATCCGCAAGCCGCATCTGCTCGCCGTCCATATGCTCCTCGATAAATTCCTCGATCTGCTTTCTTGTATACCGGGTGTGGATGCGATTCAGCTTCAGAACATCCTCCCTGGAAAGTTCCTGAGAGTCCTCCTCCCGCTCCAACTGGCTGACAAAATCTTTCCTGGGCTTTCTCCTCTTATAGAGGGACTTCTCCGAGAGGATCTCAAAGAGAGACAGATTCATCCGGGAAGCTGTCTCTTTGATCCGCTCCTCCTCCCTGCCCTCTTTTCCAAGCTGGTTCAGGAGCTGGATCACAAGCCCTTTTGTGTCTGTCTCCCCGTTCAGAAGATAATTCAGCCTGGTCACTGTGGCCCGGATATACTTTGTGTTCTCCTTGTCCATATTGGCAATGCGCCGCTCGATATCATCAAAGCTCCTCTCGATCCGGTCCAGTATATCCAGCCCCTCCTCGCCAATGCGGTCATAGATACTCTCATCCTCCCGCATTTTCTCCAGGCACTCCTTTATATCCATCTTGTAAATGTAGAAGTTATCACTTGTCTTTAAAATGTGGTATTTCTTACGTACCACTTCCTCCACATACCCTTCCAGGTGTTCTGAAAGAAGCTGTCCGTACTCTCTGTGTTCCAGCAGACGCCCGTAAAACCGGTCCATATTGTGGAGCATGTCCTGCAGTGCCTTGTTCAGCTTTCTCGTATTGACCAGGGCCGACCGGAGCATGGCGCTGTTCAGCCTGGGATTGTTCTGGAAGGAATACAAAGTGGCGTACACATTCTGGATGTACAGCTCCGTATCCTCCATCCCCTCACGGGTCAGCCGGTCAAAGGCCTCTATAAAAATAGCCGCATAGTCGGGGATAACAATGTGGGTCACCAGCGTATTGTAATCCTCGATCTTTTTCAGCCACTGTGCCTTAAGAAGCCAGTTCAGTATCCTGGACGCCGGCGTCTCCAGCATGTCCAGCTCATCCTCCGTCTCCTCCGCCTCCAGGGTGATCTTTTTCTGGGTATAGAAATCTCCCAGGATCTCCAGGCACACCTCCCGGCTCAGGAAATAGTTGTTATACTCGTATTCTTCGTTGATCTGAAGCAACGCTTCTACATAAATATCCCGGTTCCTGGAGCGGAACAAACTCCAGAAGGAGTCCGGGATCTCATATATATACTTCATAAATTTCTCCTGTCTTGTATATGGAGTTATTATACCATATCTCCCAAACCCGTGGAAACCGGTTTTCTCCCATGGAATTTTCTCAAAACCAGCCGCATATCTATAGATAAAATGCTCCGCCCGTTCCAGGAGGCGTTCTATGCGAAAAAAATGTACTGCCCTTATCCTTCTGCTTTCCATCCTTCTCCCGGCTCTGACCTCCTGTGGCCATCTTCCCGTCCCCGACGAAGATGCTCTCTTCCGGCAGTTTACCCTGGATCTTTTCCGTCAGGAAGTGTCCGCTGACACCATCACCCTGCACTATACGGTACAGGAGCCGGAAAGCTACGGCATCCAGGATACACCGGCGAGCCTTGGCTCTTTCAGCACCGACACAGCTGTCTCCGCCGCATCTATCGAGAACTTCCTTTCCCTCCTTCAGGATTTCAGATACAGAAAGCTCTCTCCGGAAAACCAGCTCACTTTCGATGTTCTCAAATCCTATCTGGAGACAGCCCTCCAGGGCGCCCCCTACGCTCTCTACGAGGAGCCCCTGAGCCCCCTCACCGGCGTCCAGTCCCAGCTTCCCATCCTTCTGTGCGAGTTCTCCTTTGACACACCGGAGGACGTGGATACCTATCTGTCCCTCCTGGAGGAAATGCCGTCCTACTTTACGTCTCTCATCTCCTTTGAGCAGGCAAAAGCAGACGCCGGACTTTTTATGTCCTCCCGGAATGCCCAGGACATTATCGACGAGTGCGCTGCCTTCACTGCACTTGGGGACAGCCATTACCTTTTTTCTTCCTTCATCTCCAGGCTGGAAGGACTATCAGATCTGCCCCCTGTTCAGAAAGAAGCCTGCATCTCACAGCACCGGGATCTCATCTATGACTGCGTATTTCCCGCCTACAACCGGCTGGCCGCCGCCATAGCTGCCCTGAAGGACACCGGCACAAACGACGGAGGACTCTGCTACTATCCGAACGGAAAAAGATACTATGAATATATTGTGAAGCGGGACACCGGCTCCGCCCGCACAGTCCCCCAGCTTCAGAACCTGACCCGCAGGCAGATGGCAGAGGATCTGTCTGCCATGCAGTCCGTGGCGCCTCTATCCGGCGAAGACTCTTCCTTTGCGCTGGCGGACAGCAGCCCGGAGGCCATCCTGGCAGACCTGAAAGAAAAGACAGCCGGGTCCTTTCCCTCTCTGCCGGAGGTAACCACCGAGATTAAATTTGTACAGGAGGAGATGGCTGAATATGTAAGCCCTGCCTTCTACATGGTTCCCCCGGTGGACAATTCCCAGGAGAACGTGATCTACATCAACCGGGGACATCTCCCGGACGACCTGACTCTCTTCACCACACTGGCCCACGAGGGCTACCCGGGACATCTCTACCAGAACGTGTACTACGCCTCCACAGATCCGGATCCCATCCGCAGTCTCCTCTCCTTTGGCGGCTACACGGAGGGCTGGGCCACCTATGTGGAGATGCTCTCCTACTACTTCACCGGTATAGATGAAGACAGAGCTCTCCTGGAGCAGAAAAATGCTTCCCTCATCCTGGGACTCTACGCCCTTGCCGACATGGGTATCCACTACGACGGATGGTCCCTCACCGAGACGGTCTCTTTTTTCCGGAGTTTCGGCATTACGGACACAGAGATGATCCGGGAGATCTACGACCTCATCATCGGGGATCCCGGTAATTATCTGAAATACTATATCGGGTATGTGGAATTTCTGGAACTGAAAAAGACAGCTGTAAAAGAGTGGGGAGAGGATTTCTCCCAGAAGCGTTTTCACAAGGCGGTGCTGGACACAGGGCCTGCGCCGTTTGAGATCGTGGAGAAGGCGGTGAAGGAGAAAAAATAGGATCGGAACATCTTTGCAATGCATTTTTCACAGCCGCCGCAAAAGGCTGACAGCGGCGGCTGATTTTACTGGAAAAGATAGCTGTATTTCCGCACCTGCCATCTCAGGATCTGCTCAACCCGTTCCAGCACCTCCCCTTGGTAGTAGGGTCTGCATCCCTCCAGTATCTCCACTGCCTCTTTTATAGAAAACCGGAAATGCACCTGCTGTCCATATAGCTCTTCCGCCGCATCCATCTGTTCGTCAAAACTCCTTGAAAATGGCTTTGCCTCTATCTTCTCCATGCATTTTTCCAAATCTTCTCCCAAGGGAAAGTCAGTCATTGTATCCGCAAGTAAAGCCAGTCCATGATCAAAATAAGGGCAATGTCGAAACCGTCTGGTTTCCGGGTGATAGACTACCCCAATATTATTGGTATGCCTGTCCTCATTCAGAAAAAAAGCGTCTATCTCCAGCATAGCTGTAAGATATTTCCCAAAATCTGTCATTCCTGTGATCTCTGCGATCGCATTGACCAAATAACAGATCCGCTCCTTCACGTCCGCCATAGAAGCCATGGTCCTTGCCGCACTTTTCCCTGTGTACAGACGGATCAGCTTTTCGACTGTGATAAGAGACTCTCCCTCCATTAAGAAGCTCCTGCTCCTGCATCCGGTATACACATGTGATTTAAACTCCATTTTCATCGGTTCATAGTCAACGGCTGCCAAAATATCCGACCGGGACAGAAGAGATGATACGACTGTTTCCGCCAGCCCTTCATAGCCCATGCAGTCTGCCTTATACCAGTATATTCCATCCTTCGCCTTCAGCTGGTTTCCCTTTGATGAGTGCCCCCTCAGATCATCCCGGTTCAGAATATCCAGCTTTATCCATTCTGACATAACGCATCCTCCCTGTAATGTATTCTGATCCACTGATCGTCCTCAGCCATTCTTCCTTTTGTCTCTTCTATGATCAGCATGGGATCGTAAAAGTCGACACCCATATCTCTCAGAAGCTCCTTTAAGTGAAACCTTGTCCCGGGAACACATCTGTCCTCCAGAAACTCCCTGAATTCTTCCCATCCGGGAGTTTTGTTGACTCCAAAGGCTGTCAGGGGAAGCTGATTCGTACGATTTTCCACATAGACCGTCTGATTTTTCCAATCCACATCTATCACCGTACACACCCTGTCTTTATACATATATTCCAGCTGCATCTGAACAGAGGGATGCCTCTCCCACCGCCTGATCTCTTCAACATACCGATATACAGTAGGACGGCTGACAGACAGTTCTCTTGCAATCCTTGCAACGGAAACACCCTTCCGGTACATTCTCCGTATGGTATCAGCCTTTTCCTCTTTCAGCCCTTTTCTCCCAGCTCCCCTGGGATTTGCCGGCCTGACTCCGCGCATCAGATCATCGTACTTCTTTGCCTTTTTCATAATTTTCTTCCATTGCTCTGGATCGTCCGTCCCGAAGATTTCCAAGCACTTACAAAGAAGCTTTTGCTCTTTCTCCATACCACTCCCTCCCTTCTATTCTCAGGATATCATAAGACTTTTAATATGTAAATAAATTAATTTTTTTACTTTTATTTTTATCTGCTTTCTCTTTGCACATATAGATATTTCCCCATAAATATGCTAAGGTATTCTCACAGGCTTCCTCCAGGAAGACCTGGATAACTCAGAACAAAGACACCGGTACTCCCGGCCTTTACACAGAAAGGAAAAGACTTATGAAAATAGAAATTCCCGGATATCCTTCACTGGACCTGAAATATCTCCTTCTGGACTACAACGGCACCATCGCCCTGGACGGCATCATCTCAGAGGCTGTTGCTAACAAGATCCGTCAGCTCTCTGACCTGTTCCAGATCTACGTGCTGACGGCTGACACAAACGGCACTGCCCGCCAGATGTGCCAGGGCCTGCCGGTGGAGATACTGACCTTCCCAAACGACGCCGCCATGCAGGAAAAGCAGAATATCCTCTATTCCCTTGGCAAGGAGAACTGCGCCGCCATCGGCAACGGGCGCAACGATCTTCTCATGTGCCGGGAGGCCGCCTTCTCCGTCTCTGTCCTTGGTCAGGAGGGCATGTACGGAAGACTTATGACTGCAACGGACCTGTGCGTCCCTTCTGTCCTGGACGCCCTGGAGCTCTTCCTGAAGCCCCACCGCATCATCGCATCGCTGCGGGGATGATCAAGAAACAGTATATCCCGTTTTTCCCTATCCCATCATCCCCGCCGCCAGCACCACGCTGGCCGCCAGCCCGGCAAATGTGGCGATAAGAGCGCCTGCCAGGGTAAATCTTGTCTTTGTCACCTTTGCCGTCATAAAATACACGCTCATGGTATAGAAAATGGTCTCCGTGCAGGACATGCTGATGGAAGCCACAAGCCCTATGTAGGTGTCTGTGCCAAATTCCTTGAAAATATCCAGAAGAAGCCCGGTGGCCGCCGAGGAGGAAAACATTTTCACGACAGTGAGCGGCACCAGCTCTCCCGGAAATCCAATATAGTCTGTCATCCTCCCGAGCTGAGAGGCCAGCATATCCAGAAATCCCGACGCTCTCAGAATACCCACCGCGATCATCAGCGCCACCATGGTAGGCATGATCTTCACCACAATGTGAAATCCGCTGTTTGCCCCCTCGATAAACGCATCGTACACCTGCACCCGCCTGGACACCCCAAAGCAGACGACCCCCAGTATCACCACAGGGATGATCATATTTGAGATGATCATAAATATTTCCATCTACATCCCTCTTTCCACTGC
>NZ_CAUGIN010000012.1:0-87234 GCF_959599685.1 Lachnoclostridium phocaeense | reverse complement strand
ATGGTTTCCCGTACGATTTTGAGTCGTATGCGTCTGCCAATTCCGCCACAGCGGCGTGTGCGATGATCTTCAGAAGAGACCGAAATAAATTATAGCATACGGAAAAAGGGATTACAATCATTTTTTAAGTTATGCCTTTCAAAAAATGGCAGTTTGTTGTATGATAAAAAGCAGTAGTGTCGCAACAGACAGGAACTTACATGAAAATGGAGTGAAAAAATGGCTGAAAAAATAGTATTGATCGATGGACACAGTATATTGAACCGGGCGTTTTTCGGGATTCCGGATCTGACAAACTCAGAGGGACTCCACACAAATGCCATCTACGGTTTTCTGAATATCATGCTGAAGATACTGGACGAGGAGAAGCCGGAGTATCTGACCGTGGCATTTGACGTACACGCTCCCACATTCCGCCATGAAATGTACGCGGACTATAAAGGGACGAGAAAGCCCATGGCGGAGGAGCTTCGCCAGCAGGTGCCGGTGATGAAGGAAGTCCTTCAGGCTATGGGCATCCGGATCATTGAGAGAGCCGGGCTGGAGGCGGACGATCTCCTTGGCACCCTGTCCAGAAGGTGCGAGGAGGCGGGGATGGAAGTCTCTGTCATCAGCGGAGACAGGGATCTTCTGCAGCTTGCCACGGACCATGTAAAGATCCGCATTCCCAAGACAAAGAGGGGCGGAACAGAGATAGAGGACTACTATGCGGCGGATGTGCAGGAAAAGTACGGGGTGACGCCGTCGGAGTTTATTGATATGAAAGCCCTCATGGGGGACGCCTCCGACAATATACCCGGAGTTCCCAGTATCGGCGAGAAGACAGCGTCAAAGATCATAGCTGCGTATCATTCCATCGAAAACGCCTACGAGCACGCGGATGAGCTGAAGCCGCCCAGGGCTTCCAAAGCACTGAAAGAGCATTGGGACATGGCAGTCATGAGCAAGACGCTGGCAACCATCTGTGTGGATGCGGACATAGAGTATGACATCAGCCAGGCGAAGATAGAAAATATATTTACCCAGGAGGCCTACACACTGTTCCAGCGGCTTCAGTTTAAAAATCTGCTGGGAAAATTTGATGTGACAGGCCCTGCAAATGCAGTGGAGGATCACTTCCGGATCATACGGGGAAGAGAACCGGCGGAGGAGATCTTTGACCGGGCTTCCCGGGCCGGTGAGGTGGGCGCAGCCATCTTTAAAGATACGGAAAACGTACTGCCCCTTTTTGCCTCCCAGGCACAGGCCGGAGGCGTGGCTCTTTGCTTTGGGGAGGAGGAGATTTTCTGCATCTGTGCAGAAGAAGACCTGACGGCGGAGGAGATTCTGGAAAAGCTGGGAGAGACAGCCGCCCGGGCCGGCAGTTTTTCCATGTTCGGGCTGAAGGAGGCTATGTCCTTTTTTACTCCCGGCAACAGGGAGAACTGCTTTGACGGGATCATAGCAGCATACCTTCTGAACCCTCTGAAAAGTGACTATACATTTGAGGATGTGGCCAGGGAGCAGCTTTCCCTTCTGGTGGAGGATAAGGCGGAGGATCAGGTAAAAGCCTGCTACGAGGCCTACACAGCCTGGAAGGCAAGGCCTCTTTTGCTGGAGAAGCTGCAGGAGACAGGGATGCTGCACCTTTTTGAGGAGATAGAGATGCCCCTTGTCTTTGCCTTGTTTGACATGGAGCAGAACGGGGTGAAAGTGGAGGCGGCCGAGCTGAAAGAGTACGGCGACAGGCTGGCTGTCCAGATTGAAAAGCTGGAAAAAGAGATCTATGAAGAGTCGGGTGAGGTGTTCAATATCAACTCTCCGAAACAGCTTGGAGTGATCCTTTTTGAGAAAATGGGACTGAAGGGCGGAAAGAAGACAAAGACAGGCTACTCCACAGCGGCGGACGTGCTGGAGAAGCTGGCCCCGGAGCATCCCTTTGTGGCAAAGATCCTTGAGTACAGGCAGCTTGCAAAGCTGAAATCCACCTATGCGGACGGGCTTGCGGCCTTTATAGGGGAGGATGGCAGGATACACGGGAAATTCAACCAGACCATTACAGCCACAGGGCGGATCAGCAGCACAGAGCCCAACCTGCAGAACATTCCGGTGCGTATGGAGCTTGGCAGGCTGATCCGGAAGGTGTTTGTGCCGGAGGATGGATATGTGTTCGTGGATGCGGACTACTCCCAGATCGAGCTGCGGGTGCTGGCCCACTGCTCCGGCGACCGGCAGCTGATCGAGGCCTATCAGGAGGAGAAGGATATCCACAGGATCACAGCGTCCCAGGTGTTTCACACGCCTTTTGACCAGGTGACAGACCTGCAGAGAAGGAACGCCAAGGCTGTGAATTTCGGTATCGTCTACGGGATCAGCTCTTTCGGGCTCAGCCAGGATTTGAGTATCACGCGGAAAGAGGCGTCCCAGTATATAGAGCAGTATTTCAAAACCTATCCGGGCATCAAAGTCTTTCTGGATAACGCGGTGGCCCAGGCGAAAGAAATGGGGTATGTGACCACTCTTTTTGGAAGAAGGCGCCCTGTGCCGGAGCTTTCCTCCAGCAATTTCGCCCAGCGCTCTTTCGGGGAGAGGGTGGCCATGAATTCTCCTATACAGGGGACGGCGGCAGATATTATGAAGATTGCCATGATCGGCGTGGAGAGACGGCTGAAGGAAAACCATATGCGCTCACGCCTTGTCCTGCAGGTGCACGACGAACTCCTTGTGGAGGCCCATGAGACGGAGATAGAGGAAGTAAAGAAGATACTGAAAGATGAAATGGAGCATGCGGCGTCCCTGGAGGTGCCGCTGGAGGTAGATATGCACACCGGCATGAGCTGGTATGAAGCGAAATAGGAGTGACAAAAGATGAAGATCATAGGAATTACCGGGGGGATCGGATCAGGAAAAAGCCAGGTGCTTTCGTATCTGGAGGAGGCCTATGGCGCTGCCTGCTGTCAGGCAGACCAGGTGGCCAGGAGACTTCAGCAGAAGGGGACAAAGTGCCACAGAAGGATCGTGGAACATTTTGGCGAGGACATACTGGATGAGAACGGCAGGCTGGACCGGCCGAAGCTGGCAGGCATTGTCTTTTCCAATAAGGCTCAGCTCCGTATTCTGAATGAGATCGTGCACCCTGCGGTGAAGGAAAAGCTCAGGGAGATCATCCAGAAGGAAGAGAAGAAAGGAACCCATGTCTTTGTCCTGGAGGCGGCGCTTTTTATAGAAGAAAATTATGGTGCGCTGTGTGACGAAGTGTGGTATATTTATGCAGATGAGGAGACGAGGAAAAGACGACTGATGGCCTCAAGGGGCTACAGCGAGGAGAAGATCGAGGGGATTTTCGCCTCCCAGATGCCCTCCTCAGACTTCTTTACATACTGTGACAGGGCAATTGACAACTGCAATTCCTTCCAGGAGGCCTGCGGTGAGATTGACGATGTCATGGAACAGCTGGGAATAAAGAAGAGAGAAGAATAACAGGCAGGAGAGATGACAGACGATGAGACTTTGCAGCATAGCAAGCGGCAGCAGCGGCAACTGTATTTATGTGGGCAGCGATCACACCCACCTCTTGGTGGATACGGGGATCAGCAAAAAGCGGATCGATGAGGGGCTCCACACACTGGGAATTAAGGGGGAGGAACTGTCAGGCATTCTGATCACCCATGAACATTCAGACCATATCCAGGGGCTGGGAGTGTTCAGCAGAAAGTATGGCATTCCGGTGTACGCCACGAAAGGGACACTGAAAGGCATTATGGAGTACAGAAGTCTTGGAAAGATGCCGGAGGGTCTGCTCCACGAGATACAGACGGATACGGATTTCCTCCTGGGCGATCTGCGTGTCCATCCCTTTGCTATATCCCACGACGCCTACGAGCCTTCCGGATACCGGATCGCCTGCGGGGAAAAGACAGTGGCAGTGGCCACAGATTTGGGAATATATGATGCATATACAGTGGAGAATCTGAAAAATTTAGATGCGGTGCTTCTGGAGGCAAACCATGATATACATATGCTGGAGGTGGGGCCCTATCCCTATCCGCTGAAACGGCGGGTCATGGGGGATAAAGGGCACCTCTCAAATGAATTGTCAGGCCAGCTGCTCTGTGATATACTGCACGATAAGCTGCAGCATGTCATACTGGGGCATCTGAGCAAGGAGAACAATTATGCGGAGCTGGCTTACGAGACCGTAAAGCTGGAGGTGACTGTGGGGGATAACCCTTATAGGGGGGAGGACATTCCTATCATGGTTGCAGGGCGGGATGCTGTTTCAGAGGCAGTGACAGTGTAAGAGACAAAAGTATGGAGGACAGAAGAATGAGAAAATGTATTATCACAGTTGTGGGAAAAGACCAGGTCGGGATCATTGCCAAAGTGTGCAATTATCTTGCGGAGGCGAACATCAATGTTCTGGATATCTCCCAGACGATTGTGGACGGATACTTCAATATGATGACGGTAGTGGACGTCTCGGCGGCAGACAGAGATTTTTCTGTATATGCAGAGGATCTGGACAAGCTGGGAGAGGGGATGGGACTTATCATCCGCTGCCAGAGATCGGAAATATTTGAAAAGATGCACAGACTGTAAGAAAGGACACCTGACTATGATCAACATATACGAAGTAAACGAGACAAATCAGATGATAGACGAGGAAAATCTGGATGTCCGCACCATTACACTGGGCATCAGCCTTCTGGACTGCGTGGACACAGATCTGGACAGACTGAACGAGAAGATCTACCGGAAGATCACCACCCTGGCAGAGAATCTTGTGTCGACGGGCGAGGAGATTGAGAAAGAGTTTGGCATTCCTATTGTCAATAAGAGAATCTCTGTGACTCCCATTGCCCTTGTGGGCGCGTCCGCCTGCAAAAGTCCGGAGGATTTTGTGAGTATAGCAAAGACTCTGGACAGAGCGGCCCTGAAGGTGGGTGTGAATTTTATCGGCGGCTACTCGGCCCTTGTGTCAAAAGCTATGACAAAGAGTGACGAGGACCTGATCCGTTCCATACCGGAAGCGCTGGCATGTACAGAGCGGATCTGCAGCTCCGTCAATGTGGGCTCTACGAGGACCGGCATCAACATGGATGCGGTGCGCCTCTGCGGCCAGATCGTGAAGGATACAGCTGAGGCTACCAAGGACAGGGATTCCCTGGGATGTGCCAAGCTGGTGGTGTTCTGCAATGCTCCTGACGATAATCCATTCATGGCGGGCGCCTTCCTGGGTGTGACAGAGGGGGATGCGGTTGTCAACGTGGGCGTCAGCGGCCCCGGCGTTGTGAAGCATGCCATTGAGAAAGTGCGCGGGAAGGGATTTGAGGAGCTCTGCGAGACCATCAAGAAGACTGCCTTCAAGATCACCCGTGTGGGCCAGCTTGTGGCAGGCGAGGCCTCAAAGAGAATGGGTATCCCCTTTGGAATTATCGATCTTTCTCTGGCACCCACCCCGGCGGTGGGAGACAGTGTGGCAGAGATCCTGGAGGAGATCGGCCTGTCCCAGGTGGGGGCGCCGGGTACCACAGCGGCCCTTGCCATGCTCAACGACCAGGTGAAAAAAGGCGGAGTCATGGCTTCCTCCTATGTGGGAGGCTTAAGCGGCGCGTTTATTCCGGTCAGCGAGGACAAGGGCATGATCGACGCAGTGCAGGCGGGAACTTTGACCATGGAGAAGCTGGAGGCCATGACCTGTGTCTGCTCCGTGGGACTGGATATGATCGCCATACCAGGAAAGACCAGCGCAGCTACCATCTCCGGTATCATAGCGGACGAGATGGCGATCGGTATGGTAAATCAGAAGACAACAGCCGTGCGTCTGATCCCGGTGATCGGAAAAGATGTGGGGGAGACAGCGCAGTTTGGAGGACTTCTTGGTTACGCACCCATTATCCCTGTGAACGAGGCGGACTGCAGCGCGTTTATAAACAGGCAGGGAAGGATTCCCGCGCCTATGCACAGCTTTAAAAATTAGAAAAGGAAGAATTCAGTATGAAAAAAGTAGCGGTCGTGACGGACAGCAACAGTGGTATTACTCAGAGAGAAGCAAAGGAACTGGGGATCCGGGTGGTTCCTATGCCATTCTATATTGATGGCGAACTGTATTACGAAGATATCACGCTATCCCAGAAAGAATTCTATGAGAAGCTTTCCGGAAATGCGGACATTTCCACCTCTCAGCCGTCCCCTGCGGATGTAATGGAGATCTGGGAAGAACTTCTGGAAGAGTATGACGAGGTGGTGCATATCCCCATGTCCAGCGGCCTGTCCACTTCCTGTGAGACAGCCATGATGCTGGCGAAAGATTTTGACGGAAAAGTTTTTGTGGTAAATAACCAGCGTATTTCTGTCACACAGCGCCAGGCTGTGCTGGATGCCCTTGAGCTGGCAGAAGCCGGCAAATCCGGACAGGAGATCCACGACATTCTGATGAAGGAAAAGCTGGAGGCCAGCATCTATATCACTGTGGATACGCTGAAGTATCTGAAAAAAGGCGGGCGCGTGACACCTGCGGGCGCAGCTCTTGGAACAGTGCTGAACCTGAAGCCGGTACTGACGATACAAGGTGAGAAGCTGGATGCCTTCGCAAAAGTGCGGGGGCTGAAATCCGCAAAAAAAGTGATGAAGGAAGCTATGAAGAAAGATCTGGAAGAGCGCTTCGGGGGAAAGAAGGTTCATCTGGAGGCGGCCTATACCTGTACCCACGAAGAGGCGCAGGAGTGGAAAAAGGAACTGGAAGAATATTTCCCGGGCTATGAGATCCACATGGATGCCCTTTCTCTCAGCGTTGCCTGCCACATCGGACCGGGGGCCATGGCAGTGGCGTGCAGCAGGTATATCGAGTATTAGTTTCATAACAGAAAAATTTTGAAAAAACATGGCAGCAGGCGTCAGATGATGACGACCTGCTGTCTGTATTCAGGGATAAAATCCCGGCGGTATTTTTCTGTGATCACTGACTCGTACAGATCAGCGGAAAGGATATCACAGTCAATCATCTTCCTGGCGGTACCTTCTTTGGTTCCGGTGCGGGGCAGCTTTGTGATGAGGGGAATGGAGCTGCTTTTTTTTGCAAGGCCAAGAAGGGGAGAAGCATCCTTCCTGAAACCCAGCAGGCGCGCATATCCGCAGCCTCCCTCCTTTTTGAAGCTTGTCATGTCCTCCTCTGTGATGTTAAGGAGAATGTGAAGCAGCGCCCGGCTGATCCGGGAGTAGGTCAGCTCCTTTGTCTTCAATAGTCCGCAGAATTGCTCAAAAGAGAAAAACTCGTTTCTGTGTCTTATGATCCGATTGGCCAGGTCCTGGGTGACATCTGCATACCGGGGCAGGGTCTCCTTTGTCTCTCCCAGAAGGCGGTATTTTAGAAGAAGAGAAAAGTCGTTGGCGTACACGGGGTATCTTGCGTGATATGCCTCCTTCATCGTGCAGATGGCGGGAGAGGGCATCTGTCCCTCCAGCTGCGCGGGGATGCCGGATTGGTCCGCCTGCCTGAGATGATGTCGGATGGCGGAGGCAGAGCTGTATGTGTCGGACAGCTCCATGTCGTGATAGCCGGACTCCCGGCGCTGGATCGTGCAGAAGCCCAGGGAGCTTTTCTGCTGCAGGATGGCCTTGATATATTCCACCCCCAGGATGTTGTTAGGCTCTGCGAGGACCTCGCCGGCCCTATCGTCTCCCAGAAACAGGGACAGGGCTTTCTGCCTGGCTCTGGGGAAAGAGAGGCCATCTCTCAGACCTTCTTTCAGCAGGCCTCTGTAGGCCTCCGGCTCCTGTGCGGTGATCCGGGCTGCTTTTTCCAGCAGGGAGACATCGCCGCACTCGCTGCCAAAACAGATCATATCCACACAGCCCAGCCGGTCCAGGATGGAGACGGCCCCTGCGGCGAAGTACTCGGCGCTGCCGCAGGCGCACCAGACAGGCAGCTCGATGACGGCAGCCACCCCTGCCTCCAGAGCCATGCGGGCGCGCAGATGTTTAGGCATGAGGGCGGGGGCTCCCCGCTGTACATAATTGCCGCTCATAATGGCGACTGCGGCATCCGATCCGGTGGCCCTGAGCGCTTCCTGGATGTGGTATAAATGGCCGTTGTGAAACGGATTATATTCAGTGATCAGTCCGACAATTTTCATGGAAATCTCCTTGTATATCTTTTTGAAATTGATTATACTATATGAAGATGTTTGCGGCAACAGCCGGAAATGTGCGTCTTTTTGCGGCCGCAATACTGCAGATGTGTCGCAGGATGGCAGCAGAAGGAAAGGAGGATGCGTATGGAAAAAAACGATGAGAGAGAAGAGTATACGTATGAGAATGAAGAGCGGGAAGAACTGACAGAAGAACGTATCCTCCAGATGCTGGATGAGAGGAAGTTCAAAGAGCTCAAAGAGGAGCTGGAGAACAATATGTACCCGGTGGATCTGGCTGAGCTGATGAAAGACTTCACCCAGAAGCAGCTGGTCATGGTGTTCCGCCTCCTGGCAAAGGAGGAGGCTGCCGAGACCTTCGCTGAGATGGACAGCGACATGCGCGAGATGCTGATCGGCGGATTGACGGACTCGGAGCTGGAGGAAGTCATGGAGGAGATGTATCTGGATGATACGGTGGATGTGCTGGAAGAGATGCCTGCCAATGTGGTAGACCGTCTTCTCATGGCGACAGACGAGGAGACCCGCCAGCAGATCAATCAGCTTCTCCAGTACCCGGAAGACAGTGCCGGAAGTGTGATGAACGTGGATTACATCGCCCTGCGCAAGGAGATGACAGTGGCGGATTCCATCCTCAAGATCCGGCAGGTAGGTCTCAACAAAGAGACGATCTACACCTGTTATGTGACGGAGAAGAGAAAGCTCATCGGTATGGTGGATGTCAAGGAGCTTCTGACAACCAGCGAGTCCAAGACCATTGAAGAGATTATGGACACGAACCTGCTCTACGCCCACACGACGGACGACCAGGAGGAAGTGGCCCAGATCATCAGCAAGTACGACCTTATTGCCCTCCCCATTGTGGACCATGAGATGTGTATGGTGGGTATTGTTACAGTAGACGACGCTATGGAGGTCCTGGAGGAGGAGACGACGGAAGATATCAGCATCATGGCCGGTGTCAATCCAAGCGACGACTCCTACTTTGAGACTTCGGTGCTGGAGCATGTGAAAAGCCGTCTTCCCTGGCTTCTGTTTCTGATGCTGTCCGCCACGGTGACCCAGATGATCATGAACCACTATGAGAGCGCCCTGGCAGTCATGCCTCAGCTGGCGGGATTTATCCCCATGCTGACCGGTACAGGCGGAAACTGCGGCTCCCAGAGTTCCACCCTTGTGATCCGGGGGATCTCTGTGGGAGAGATCGAGTTTGGCGATCTCTTCAAGGTAATCTTCAAGGAAGTGAGAGTGGCGGTGCTGATCAGTCTGATCCTGTCTGTGGTGAATGGGATCCGCATTATCATCATGGGACAGGGAGATGTGATGATCGCTGTGACCATCGGCCTGACGATGGCCTGCACTATCGTGATTGCAAAAGTAGTGGGCTGTACCCTGCCTCTTCTGGCCGAGAAAGTGGGGCTGGACCCGGCTATCATGGCCACGCCTCTGATCTCCACACTGGTGGATATCAGCACGATCAGCGTGTATTTCGCTATCGTGAGCGCTGTGTTTTCCCTGTAAAACAAAGAGGAACATCTGATAGAAAATTAACATGGATTGTACTCCAAAAGAGACATCTGATTGCCAAAAGAGCCCTTGTTTGCAAGGGTTCTTTGTATTATAATGAAAGCAGTGAGAAAAAATGGAAAGGAGTCTTTCAGTCATGGGATTTATAGATGAGATGAAAGCAAAAGCAAGAGCAAACAAAAAGACGATCGTTCTGCCTGAGTCAGAGGACGAGCGCACCTACAAAGCCGCTGAGGCTGTTCTGAAAGAGGAGATTGCCAACGTAGTCATCGTCGGAAGCGAGGAAGAAGTGGCAAAGAATAAAGGAAGCTACGACATCAGCGGCGCGCAGATCGTAGACCCGGCCACAAGCGACAAGACCGAAGCCTACATCGCAAAACTTGTGGAACTTCGCCAGAAGAAAGGTATGACAGAGGAGCAGGCAAGAGAGATCCTGCTGACAAACTACCTGTACTATGGCGTTATGATGGTGAAGATGAAAGATGCAGACGGAATGGTTTCCGGAGCATGTCACTCCACGGCAGACACACTTCGTCCCTGCCTGCAGATCCTGAAGACAAAGCCCGGCACAAAGCTGGTATCTGCCTTCTTCGTAATGTGTGTTCCGGACTGCGAGTACGGCGAGAACGGTGTGTTCGTATTTGCGGACTGCGGACTGAACCAGAATCCGGCTCCGGAAGAGCTGGCAGCTATCGCAGAGTCATCTGCAGAGTCCTTCCGCATGCTGGTGGGAGCAGAGCCGAAGGTTGCTTTCCTGAGCCACTCCTCCAAGGGAAGCGCAAAGCATGCTGACGTAGATAAAGTGGTAGAGGCAGTGAAGATTGCAAAAGAGGCCAATCCGGACCTTATGGTGGACGGCGAACTGCAGCTGGATGCAGCCATCGTTCCAAGCGTGGGAGAGTCCAAGGCTCCCGGAAGCCCGGTTGCAGGACATGCCAACGTGCTTGTATTCCCGGATCTGGATGCGGGAAATATCGGATACAAACTGGTGCAGAGACTGGCAAAAGCTGAGGCTTACGGACCGATGACACAGGGCATCGCAGCTCCGGTCAACGATCTGTCCCGCGGATGCTCCGCAGAGGACATCGTGGGCGTGGTAGCCATCACAGCAGTGCAGGCCCAGAATCAGTAGATCCTGATAGATAAAAAAGTATACGAAAATTCCGGAGGAGAAAAGAAGATGAATGTATTAGTAGTAAACTGCGGAAGTTCTTCACTGAAATTCCAGCTGATCAATTACGATAACAGAGATGTCATGGCAAAAGGTATCTGCGAGCGTATCGGCATCGACGGCCGTCTCGTGTATGAGCCAAAGGGCGGGGAGAAGGAAGTGACAGAGGCTGCTATGCCGGATCACACAACCGCTATCCAGATGGTCCTGGACGCTCTTGTGAATGAGAAGACAGGAGTTGTGAAATCCCTGGAGGAGATCGATGCTATCGGACACCGTGTACTCCACGGCGGCATGAAGATCACCAACTCCGTTATCATCGACGAGGAGGTCATTAAAGTGATCGAGGAGTGCGCGGACTTAGGACCGCTCCACAATCCGGCCAACCTGATGGGTATCAACGCCTGCATGAAGCTGATGCCGGGCGTTCCCAATGTGGCTGTCTTTGACACTGCTTTCCATCAGACAATGCCTCCGAAGGCTTACATGTACGGGATCCCGAAAGAATATTACGAGAAATACGCCATCCGTAAGTACGGCTTCCACGGCACATCACACAAATATGTATCTGCCCGGACAGCAGCGTTCCTCGGAAAAGATATCAAGGATCTGAAGATCATCGTGTGCCATATGGGCAACGGTGCTTCCCTGTCCGCAGTAAAGGACGGAAAATGTGTGGACACATCCATGGGACTTACACCTCTTGAGGGTGTGATCATGGGCACAAGATCCGGCGATATTGATCCGGCCTTTGTGGAGTATCTCTGCAACAAAGAGAACCTGTCTGTGTCTGAGGTGCTGAACATCCTCAACAAGAAGTCCGGTATGCTGGGTATGACAGGCATCTCCAGCGACTACCGTGATGTATCTGCCGCAGCAGAGGCGGGCAACCAGGATGCCATCAACTGCCTGGAGGCCTACGCGTACCGCATCATCAAGTACATCGGCTCCTACATCGCAGCCATGGGCGGCGTGGACGTGATCACCTTCACAGCAGGTCTCGGCGAGAACGCCATCCCGCTGAGAAAGACAATCTGCGAGGCGTTTGGATACATGGGTCTTGTATTCGATGATGAGGCAAATAACAGCCGTGGCAAAGAGGTCATCATCACAAAACCGGAGTCCAAGATCACAGCCTGCGTGATCCCCACAAATGAGGAGATCGCCATCTGTGAAGAAACAGTGGAACTGGTAAAGAAAAACCTTGACAAATAATGGCTGAAAAGATATACTTTATAAAGTGTGGTTAGGAGAGCGTTATGCTGATTGAACTGACAAAGGTTTTAGAGCAGGATGACAAGGTCATCCGGCAGGAAGCACATCTTGAGCTGGAGGATATGGAAGTATCCGGCAAAAAGTACCGGCTTGAGGAACTGGAACCGGCTCTGTTCGAGATCACCAATCTCGGGAAAAAGCAGGTGCAGGTGAAGGGATGTGCAAAAATAAAGACCGTCATTCCGTGCGACAGATGCCTGGAGGGCGTGGAGCAGATTTTTGATCTCGACTTTGAGCGGGAAGTGGATTTGAAGCTCGACGAGGAAGGGCGCAGACAGTCCGATGATGAGTACAACTTCATGGAAGGAAACTGTCTTGACACGGATGTGCTGATATGCAACGAGCTCCTGGTCAACTGGCCAATTCGGGTGCTGTGCAAAGAAGACTGCAAAGGTCTGTGCAGCATTTGTGGTGCTAATCTCAATCATGGTGAATGTGGCTGTGACAGAGAGGTATTAGACCCGAGGATGGCAGCCTTTCAAGATATATTCAGCAAGTTTAAGGAGGTGTAAAGTATGTCCATCTGTCCAAAGAATAAAACATCAAAAGCCAGAAGAGATAAAAGAAGAGCTAACTGGAAAATGAGCGCACCGAACCTGGTAAGATGCAGCAAGTGCGGCGAGCTGATGATGCCCCACAGAGTATGCAAGGCATGCGGTTCTTACAACAAGAGGGAGATCATCGCTCAGGACTAATCAAGAGCTTAGGCAAATGAAGGAGATCAGAGATGGTCTCCTTTATTTTTTGACATTTGCGGAGGTGGAATAGAAAATGATCTACACAGTGACATTTAACCCGTCCCTGGACTATGTGATCGCTCTGGACGCACTGGAAACGGGGCGGATCAACCGGACAAAGAAAGAACATGTCTATCCGGGAGGAAAAGGCATCAATGTGTCTGTTGTCCTGGCTAACCTGGGATACGACAGCATTGCCCTTGGATTTGAGGCGGGATTTACCGGGAAGATGCTAAGAGAGATGCTGGACCAGTCCGGGTGCCGGACAGATTTTATCCATCTCAATGAGGGAATGACAAGGATCAATGTGAAGATCAATGCGGGGAAGGAGACAGAGATCAACGGGCAGGGACCTGAGATCCCTGAGGAAGCAGTGGAAGAACTCTACAGGAAGCTGGACAGGCTGCAAAAGGGAGATTACCTTGTGCTGGCAGGCAGCATTCCCCGCTCTCTCCCTTCAGACATGTACGAGAGGATACTGGGGCGGCTGGAGGGAAGAGGCGTGCACTGTATAGTGGATGCGACCAAAGAACTCCTCTTTAATGTGCTGAGGTACCACCCCTTCCTGATCAAACCCAACCAGTACGAGCTGGGGGATATGTTTGGAAAGACTCTGGAAACCAGGGAGGAGATCATTGCCCACGCAAAACTCCTCCAGGATATGGGGGCACGCCATGTGCTTGTGTCCATGGCCGGGGACGGCGCCATCCTGGTGGCAGAGGATGGCACCGTGATCCAGGAGAAGGCCAGTGAAGGAGACGTGAAAAACTCCGTGGGAGCCGGTGACTCTATGGTGGCCGGATTTCTGGCCGGCTACCTGGGCACAGGCAGCCTTGAGAAGGCTTTCCGACTGGGGCAGGCGGCGGGAAGCGCCACAGCTTTCGCCTACTGGCTGGCGGAAAGAGAGAGCATTAAGGCCCTGCTGGATGGACCGGCAGACAGCTATGGCCTGTAGAGAGGTTGGGAGAACAAGAATGAAAAATACAGAGACGCTGAGAGAATATGGTTTGATCACAGCCGGATCGGTGCTTATAGCGGCGGCTGTGGGATTTTTTATGGTGCCGGGAGACCTGGTGCTTGGAAGCGTGGCCGGACTGGCCATGGTGCTTTCGCAGGTGCTTCCTCTGCGGGTGGCGACCCTGAACATGATACTGAATATTCTCTTCCTGTTGTTGGGATTTATCTTTATGGGGCGAAGCTTCGGGGCAAAGACTGTGTATGCCTCTGTCTTGTATCCGGCGCTTGTCTGGGGCATAGATATGGTCTTACCGGATTTGGCCTCTATGACCGGTGATACATGGCTTGACCTTCTGTGCTTTATTTTCCTGGTGAGCGCAGGACAGGCCATTCTCTTTCACGTCAATGCCTCCTCCGGAGGACTGGATGTGCCTGCCAAAATCCTGAATAAATATTTTCACATTGACATCGGCAAAGCGGTCACAGTCTGCGGGCTGGTCACAGTGGTCAGCTCTGTTCTTGTCTATGATCTGCGCACTATGATCGTGGGAATACTGGGGACTTATCTGAACGGCGTGGTGGTAGATGAGTTTGTCAGTGGGTTTTCAAGGAAAAAGAGAGTCTGCATCCTGTCGGACCGGCATGAGGAGATCAAGGAGTATATTCTCCACAAGCTCAGCCGCGGGGTGACTGTCTACCAGGCTGTGGGCGGATTTGAGGGGAAGGAGCGTCCGGAGCTGGTGACGATCCTGACGAAAACCGAGTACGCGCAGTTGATGGCATACGTCCGAAGGACGGATCCGGACGCCTTTTTAACGGTGACCGCTGTCAGTGAGGTGGCGGGCACATGGAACACAAGAGGGCATGCCCGGCGCATATAGGAAAAAATTGAGGCGCTAAATTGTTTGAAATTCCATGAAAATAGTGTATAATAAAATCAGAATATGTGAAAATTCTAACCCACGGCAAAAGCAAGAAAGAAAGAGGGTTCCATCATGGGAAGATATTATCGATTAACTAAAAAGATCTCAGATGAGATGGCGCAGGAAATCCTGAGAGAGCTGCAGGAGCTCGAAAATGTAAAAAGTGTAAGTTTTTCAGAGGACCTTTCATTGCTGAAGGTTGAGACAAAGAACGGACTGTTCCCTGAAGTTATGAACCGGGCAGTAAACATCTGCCGGCGCATAGGCGGGGGATGCGATCTGAGTTTTGCCGGATTTGCCTACGCAGGGGCATAGAGGATCACGCGCCAGAAACAGATGAAACCGAAATAAGATTGCGCCTGGTGCGCAATCTGTTTTATAACCAAAATGTTATAGTATGAAGTATACTTATAACATAAATTTAGGTTCCGCTTCGCGGAAAATGCAGACAAGGCGAGAGGACAGGACATGGACAGTGCTTACTTATCTGAAAAGACAAAATTCATTCTGTGGCCCGATTTTGCGGCTCACTTTAAGAGCAGCACAAGCCGGGCTTCCTACTGGAGCGACCTGTGTGAATTTGCTCAGATTGTAGAGAAAGATATCACCCGGGCCGGTGCGGAGGATGTGCGCAGATATTATCAGATCATGACGGAGAAGGTGAAACGGGGAGAACTGCAGCCGGGAACCCCGGCAAAGAAGTTCCGGGAGCTCCACTCTTTTTCGGACTTTATCTGCAGAGAGAGGGAGAGATACGGGCTGCCGGATTCTTTTGCGGATCATTTCTACGGTTATCTGCCGTTTCTTTCTAAGCAGGAAAAGTATGCCCGGGTCATGCCTGTGGAGGATGTGGACCGCCTGCTGAAGGCAGCGGAGAAAGACCGGATGGCATACACTATCTTTGTGCTCATGTACAGGGTGGGACTTTCCTCCACGGAGATCTGTGATCTGGAGGCAGAGGATATAGGGATCTATGAAAACGGCGCCTATGTCACGCCCCGGGAGCGGCAGAGCGGTGTGTTTATTCCTGAGGACGCGATGGCTGTACTGGAGAGCTATATGGGGCAGAGGGAGGAGAGGCCTACACTCTTTTATAACAGAAGGGGAAATCCTCTGAACACGATGTATATTTCCAGGATGATGAAAAAGTATACGGCTCTTGCCTGCATACCGGCTTACAGCAGCCAGATGCTGCGAAATACATGCGCCTACAATCTTTTTTCCTACAAGGCCAGCCCGGGACAGGTGGCGGCCCAGATGGGGGTCACAGACACCCATGTGAAGAGGTACAGGAAACTGGCGTATAAGGAGGAGCTTTCCCGGGCTGCCGGAAATCTTGTGAAAATCCATGTGGAGAGACCGCTCTAGCTCTTTTGCTGTTCCCGCAAACAAAATATTGATTTTTGGGATAATGTCTAGTAGAATATTTCTAGTAGTTATGGAGGAAAGAAAAATGGCAGAACTTACAAAAATTGCCCTTGACGCCATGGGCGGCGACAATGCCCCGGTGGAGATGGTCAAAGGCGCGGTTGATGCGGTTTCCAGAGAGAAGAGCATCAAGGTTTATGTCGTAGGACAGGAAGAAGTTGTCAGGAAAGAGCTGGAAAAATATACGTATGATAAGGACAGGATAGAGATCGTGGGCGCCACAGAGGTCATTGAGACAGCGGAGCCTCCGGTTAACGCCATCCGGAAAAAGAAAGACTCATCTATCGTGGTGGGTATGAAGATGGTCAGATCCGGGGAGGCCGATGCCTTTGTGTCTGCCGGAAGTTCAGGAGCCATCCTTGTAGGGGGCCAGACCATTGTAGGCAGGATTAAGGGCGTGGAGAGACCGCCTCTTGCACCGCTTATTCCCACAGAGAAGGGCGTTTCTCTTTTGATCGACTGCGGGGCAAACGTGGACGCACGTCCCTCCCATCTGGTCCAGTTCGCCAAGATGGGTTCCATCTATATGGAACATGTGATGGGCGTGAAGAACCCCAAAGTGGCGATCGTCAATATAGGAGCCGAGGAGGAGAAGGGCAATGCCCTTGTGAAAGAGACATTTCCTCTCCTGAAAGAGGCGAAGGGCATCAACTTTACCGGAAGCATTGAGGCAAGGGAGATCCCCCACGGCCAGGCGGACGTCATTGTCTGCGAGGCCTTTGCCGGGAATATCATCCTGAAACTGTTCGAGGGTGTGGGAGCGGTGCTGATCAGCAAGGTCAAGGAAGGCATGATGAGCAGCCTTCGCAGCAAGATCGGAGCCCTGCTCGTGAAGCCGGCCCTCAAGGAGACATTGAAAGGTTTTGACACAAGCGAGTACGGCGGCGCTCCGCTGCTGGGACTGAAAGGTCTTGTGGTGAAGACCCACGGAAGCTCCAAGGCCAGGGAGGTATCCAATTCCATCCTTCAGTGCCTGACTTTCCGGGAACAGAGGATCAACGAGAAGATCCAGGAGTGTATTCAGGCGGATGACTCGTCCGATGAATAGATATAAAGCAATATAAAAGGAGATGAAAAAAATGGAATTTGAGAAATTACAGGAAATTATAGCTGACGTACTTAATGTGAACGCAGATGAGATCACAATGGAGACAAAGTTTGTAGATGACCTGGGAGCGGACTCTCTGGATATCTTCCAGATTATCATGGGGATTGAGGAAGCATTCGATATCGAGATCGACAATGATGACGCAGAGAAGATCGTGACAGTAGGAGATGCTGTAGAGCAGATCAAAAATGCAACAAACTAGCAGAAAGGAGAAAAAGCCCGGATGCGGGCTTTTTCTTTTATGAGGGTTTATATGAGTCGAAAACTAAAAGAACTGGAAGAGCAGATCGGCTATACATTTCAGGATCCCAGGCTGCTCCGCCGGGCTATGATGCACAGCTCCTATGTGAATGAGAAGCATCTGCCCAAGTACGAGTGCAACGAGCGGCTGGAATTCCTGGGAGACGCTGTGCTGGAGCTGGTGTCCAGTGAATTTTTATTCCATGAAAATGAGAAAATGCCGGAGGGAGAGCTGACCAAGACAAGGGCGGCCATGGTCTGTGAGCAGGCGCTGGCTTTCTGTGCCCGCCAGATCCGTCTCGGAGAGTATCTTCTGCTGGGAAAAGGCGAGGATATGACAGGAGGCAGAAAGAGGGATTCCGTCACATCGGACGCCATGGAAGCACTGATCGGGGCCATCTATTCAGACGGTGGTTTTGCTAGTGCAAAAGAGTTTATACACAGGTTTGTGCTGAATGACCTGGAGAACAAGAAACTCTTTTACGATAGCAAGACTATCCTGCAGGAGCTGGTACAGGCTGCGTTTGACCAGCCTGTGGCCTATGAGCTCACCGGCGAAGAGGGGCCGGACCACGACAAGACCTTCCACGTGGAGGTGCACATCGGCGCGGATGTCTACGGCGCCGGGAGCGGAAGGACCAAGAAGGCAGCCGAGCAGGAGGCGGCTTACAGGACGATCCTGATCCTGCACAAAAGGAATATAAAGTAGGTGTTACATGTATTTAAAAAGTATAGAGATACAGGGCTTTAAATCTTTTGCAAACAAGATCGTATTTGATTTTCATAACGGGATCACCGGGATCGTGGGCCCAAACGGCAGCGGCAAGAGCAATGTGGCGGACGCTGTGCGCTGGGTCTTGGGAGAGCAGCGCGTCAAGCAGCTGCGGGGCGGCAGCATGCAGGATGTCATCTTCTCTGGCACAGAGAACAGAAAGCCTCTGAGCTACGCTTCTGTGGCCATCACGCTTGACAACTCTGACCATCAGCTTTCTGTGGATTACGAGGAGGTCACTGTCACGAGAAAGCTGTACCGCTCCGGCGAGAGTGAGTATCTGCTCAACGGCAGTCCCTGCCGCCTGAAGGATATCAATGAGCTGTTCTACGACACTGGTATTGGCAAGGAGGGCTACTCCATCATCGGACAGGGACAGATCGACAAGATCCTGAGCGGCAAGCCGGAGGACAGAAGGGAGCTCTTCGACGAGGCGGCGGGCATCGTGAAATTTAAGCGGAGAAAAAACATGTCTGTCAAAAAGCTGGAGGATGAGAGGCAGAATCTTCTCCGTGTCAATGATATCCTCTCCGAGCTGGAGAGACAGATCGGGCCTTTGAAGAAGCAGGCCGAGGTGGCAAGAGAGTACCTGCAGAAGAAGGAACAGCTGAAGACCTTTGACATCAACATGTTCCTTCTGGAGACCGAGCGGTTAAAAGAGCAGATCGCAGAGACAGAGGACAAGCTGTCCGTCTCCCGTGAGGAGCTCCAGGAAGCGGACGCTTCATATGGAGCCATGAAGGAGGAGTACGAGGCCATCGAGGCGCAGGTAGACGAGATCGACGACTCGATTGAGAAGGCTAAAAGCCAGCGGGCGGAGACCAACCTCCTGAAACAGCAGCTGGAGAACCAGATCGAGCTTCTGAAGGAGCAGATCAACAGTGCCCGCATGACGGACGAACATTTTGGACAGCGCTATCAGACGATCCAGAATGAGATCCGTGAGAGAAAGGATCAGCTTCTCCTGTTCCAGAAGGAGAGGGAAGAAATCGCAGGAGAACTGCGGGAGAAATCCGCTGCCAGGGAACAGGCAAGAGACCTGCTCATCGAGGTGCAGAGCCGCATTGCGGGACTGACGGACCAGGTGGAGAAAAACAAGAATGATATAATTGAAATTCTCAACAACAGAGCTTCCACCCAGGCTAAGATCCAGCGCTACGACACCATGATGGAGCAGATCCAGGTGCGCAGGTCCCAGATGAACCAGCGGCTCATCAAGGCCCGCAGTGAGGCGGAAGAAGAGCAGAAGAACGCCAGGGAGCACAGTGCCCGCCTGGAGGAGATCTCTGACACGATCCGCAGCCTGACCGAGAAAAATAAAGAGTACGAGCAGAAGATAGAGAGACTGCAAAAAGAGCTGTCCAGCCAGACAGAGAAGCTGCGGGTGGGCCAGACAGCCTACCACAGGGAGGAGTCCCGGCTGGAGTCACTGAAAAATATCACAGAGCGGTATGACGGATACGGCGGCAGTATCCGAAGAGTCATGGAGCAGAGGGAAAAGGAGAAGGGCATCCTGGGCGTGGTGGCGGATATCATCAAGGTGGACAAAGAGTATGAGATCGCCATTGAGACCGCGCTTGGAGGCAGCATCCAGAACATCGTCACCGACACGGAGGAGACGGCGAAAAGGATGATCGATTTCCTCAAGAGAAACCGGTACGGCAGAGCCACCTTCCTTCCCCTGACCGGCATCGGCGGAGGCCGCGGGATGTCCAGGCCGGAGGCGCTGCAGGAGAAGGGCGTTGTGGGTCTTGCCAACACCCTGGTCAAGGTGGAAGAACAGTACCGGGGCCTGGCAGAGAATCTGCTTGGCCGGACCATTGTTGTGGACAATATCGACCACGGCATTGCCATTGCACGGAAATACAGGCAGACGCTGCGACTGGTTACCCTGGAAGGCGAACTGCTGAACCCCGGAGGCTCCATGACAGGAGGCGCTTTTAAAAACTCCAGCAACCTGTTAAGCCGGAGGCGGGAGATCGAGGAATTTGAGAAGACGGTCCGTCATCTGAAAAAGGAGATGGAGGAGATGGAGGCATCGGCAGCCAGTCTCCGCCGGGAGCGAGCTGCCTGCTATGAGGCTATAGATGAGATCCAGCAGAAGCTGCAGAAGGCCTATGTCATCCAGAACACGGCGAAGATCAATCTGGATCAGTGCCAGGAGCGGATACAGGTTTCCATGGAGACATCCCAGGCTATCCAGCGGGAGAACCAGGAGCTGGATCAGCAGATCACGGACATCAGCAATAACCAGGAGTCCATCACTGTGGAGCTGGATACTTCCACTGCCCTGGAGCAGGAGATCACCCGTAAGACCGAGGGAGACCAGAAACTTCTGGAGCAGGAAAAGGAAGAGGAACTTCGCTGCCAGAAGGCTTCCGAGGAGGCACAGCTGGCTTTTGCGGGTCTGGAACAGAAGCACACCTTTATCCTGGAAAATGAAGAACGTATCCAGGAGGAGATCGCCAAGTTCGAGGAAGAACAGCAGGAGCTGGGTGAGAACAAAGAGGATGCTTCCCGGGAGATCCAGGAGAAAGAGGAGCAGATCCAGAAAATTCGCCAGACGATAGAGGAATCCAAAGAGCTCTTCCAGGAGATCGAGGAGCAGATCCAGGAAAATGTGAAGCAGAGGGAAGAGCTGAGCCAGAGGCATAAGTCCTTCCTTGGAAAGCGGGAGGAACTCTCCAGGCATATGGCAGATCTGGATAAGGAGATCTTCCGTCTGGAGAGCAGAAAAGAAGGCTACGAGGAGGCCTCGGAGAAGCAGATCAACTATATGTGGGAAGAGTATGAAATCACATACAGTCACGCTCTGGAGCTGCGGGACAAAAATCTCACAGACCTGGCCTACATGCGCCGGCAGATCCAGACACTCAAGAGTGATATCAAGGGGCTTGGCTCCGTCAATGTAAATGCTATTGAGGACTACAAAGACGTGTCCGAGAGATATGAGTTCCTGAAGGGACAGCATGAAGATCTGGTGGAGGCGGAAGCCACCCTGGAGAAGATCATCGCGGAGCTGGACGAGGCCATGCGCAGGCAGTTCACCGAGCAGTTCGCAAGGATTGCCGGGGAGTTTGATAAAGTGTTCAAGGAGCTCTTCGGAGGCGGAAAGGGAACGCTGGAGCTGATGGAGGACGAGGATATCCTGGAGGCAGGCATCCGCATCATCGCCCAGCCGCCGGGAAAGAAGCTGCAGAATATGATGCAGCTCTCCGGTGGAGAGAAGGCGCTGACCGCTATTTCCCTCCTGTTTGCCATCCAGAATCTGAAGCCATCCCCCTTCTGTCTGCTGGATGAGATCGAGGCGGCGTTGGATGACTCCAATGTGACCCGTTTTGCCCAGTACCTCCACAAGCTGACGAAAAACACGCAGTTTATCGTCATCACCCACAGAAGAGGGACTATGACAGCGGCGGACAGGCTGTATGGAATCACCATGCAGGAGAAGGGTGTCTCCACCATGGTTTCTGTCAGTCTTCTGGAAAATGAGCTGAACGAGATGGAGAAGCAGCATCAAGAATAAAAAAGGAGCAGGATTATGGCAGAAGAGAAGGGATTTTTCAAAAGGCTCGTCTCGGGCCTTACAAAGACAAGAGATAATATTGTGTCCGGCATGGACAGCATTTTTCATGGATTTTCACACATTGATGAAGATTTCTATGAGGAGCTTGAGGAAGTCCTGATCATGGGAGATCTGGGAGTTCAGGCCACAGAAGATATACTGGACGATCTGCGGGAAAAGGTGAAGGAGCGGCATATCAAGGAGCCCTCCGACTGCCGGCAGATCCTCATCGACAGCATTAAGGAGCAGATGGATGTGGGAGAGACGGCCTACGAGTTCGAGGGCCGGACCTCCGTGGTTATGGTGGTAGGCGTCAACGGCGTGGGAAAGACAACCACCATAGGCAAGCTGGCAGGCAAGCTGCGGGCTCAGAACAAAAAAGTGATTCTGGCTGCGGCAGATACCTTCCGGGCTGCGGCGGGAGAGCAGCTGAAGGAGTGGGCAAACAGGGCTCAGGCAGAGCTCATCGGCGGGCAGGAAGGGTCCGACCCGGCTGCCGTGGTGTACGATGCAGTGCAGGCTGCGAAGGCCCGCCATGCAGATGTGCTGCTGTGTGACACAGCCGGCAGACTTCACAATAAAAAGAACCTGATGGAGGAGCTGCGGAAGATGAACCGGATCATTGACCGGGAGTACCCGGAGGCTTTCCGGGAGACTCTGGTGGTCCTTGATGCCACCACCGGCCAGAATGCGCTCCAGCAGGCCAAGGATTTCAAAGATGTGGCTGATATTACGGGCATTATCCTGACGAAGATGGACGGGACGGCCAAGGGCGGCATTGCCGTAGCCATCCAGGCGGAGCTTGGTATTCCGGTGAAGTACATTGGCGTCGGAGAGACCATAGACGATCTGCAGAAATTTGATGCGGACACATTTGTAGATGCACTTTTTGCAGTTCCGGAGGAAAAAGAAGAATAAAATGAAGAAAAAGAAAGGCAGGAGATCATGATGGACAAACTGACACTGGAAAATTTTGAGCAGGCGAGTGAACTTGTAAAGAAGGTGACCCTCCCCACAGATCTTGTATACAGCGAGTACTTCAGTTCCCAGACAGGCGGCAAGGTATATCTGAAGCCGGAGAACATGCAGTATACAGGGGCGTACAAGGTAAGAGGTGCCTACTATAAGATCAGTACCATGACAGAAGAAGAGCGGGAGAAGGGGCTCATCACGGCTTCTGCCGGCAACCATGCCCAGGGCGTTGCTTTTGCGGCCCAGAAGTTCGGCTGCAAGGCTACGATCGTCATGCCCACAGTCACCCCTCTTATCAAAGTGAACCGCACAAAGAGCTATGGAGCGAACGTGATCCTCCACGGGGATGTGTACGATGACGCCTGTGCCTACGCGCTGAAGCTGGCAGAGGAGCAGGGGATGACGTTTGTGCATCCTTTCGATGATCTGGATGTGGCGACAGGACAGGGAACTATCGCTATGGAGATCGTGCAGGAGCTTCCTACCGTGGACTATATTCTGGCACCCATCGGCGGAGGCGGCCTGATCACAGGCGTAGCCACACTGGCTAAGATGCTCAATCCCAAGATCAAGGTGATCGGTGTGGAGCCTGCTGCTGCGGCCAGCATGAAGGCTGCTCTCGAGGCAGGAGAGCCTGTCACACTGCCAAGCGCCAACACCATTGCGGACGGCACGGCTGTGAAGCGGGTGGGCGACAAGGTGTTCCCCTATGTGAAGGAAAATGTGGATGACATTATCACAGTGGAGGACGACGATCTGGTCGGAGCTTTCCTGGATATGGTGGAGAACCACAAGATGGTCGTGGAGAATTCCGGTCTCCTTACGGTAGCAGCCCTCAAACAGCTGGATGTAAAAAAGAAAAAAGTAGTCTGCATCTTAAGCGGCGGCAACATGGATGTGATCACCATGTCCTCCATTGTCCAGCACGGACTGATCCAGAGAGACAGGATCTTCTCCATCTCCGTTCTCATGCCTGACAAGCCGGGCGAGCTTGTGCGGGTGGCCTCTGCTGTCGCGAATGCTCAGGGCAATGTGATCCGTCTGGAGCACAACCAGTTTGTCAGTACCAATCGAAATGCAGCCGTGGAGCTTCGTATTACGCTGGAGGCCTTTGGCACAGAGCACAAGAATCAGATCATGCAGGCTCTCAGAGACGTGGGATATGAGCCCAGGGAGATTGGGGCAAAGCTGTACTAAGAACACAAGTGAATCAGATCTGCGGATTTTCAGAATTTTGCGTATTACAGAGGCCGTCCTGCCGGGACGGCCTTTTTTATACGGAAAATTTCAGGTGGATTTTTTATTGACATGGTTTGTATAATTGTATACAATTATACGAGAAAAGAAAAGGAGAGATGACACATGCAGGACAGGAAAGTTTACCTTGACGAACACACAAATCTGCTTCAGCTTGAGGAGCATATGTACCCACTGGTGGATGTGAAAGAACCCAATGTATTCAGAAATCTTTTTCACTATGACGAGGTGCCGAAGATTGCCTTCAACGACAGGATCGTACCCCACAGCATGCCGGATGAGATATGGATCACAGACACGACATTCCGGGATGGACAGCAGTCCCGGGCGCCTTACAGCACAAAGCAGATTGTAGATATTTACGATTATTTCCACAGACTGGGCGGACCCAACGGAAAGATCCGGCAGTGTGAATTTTTCCTGTACAGCAAGAAAGACAGGGACGCTGTATACCAGTGCATGGAGAAGGGATATCAGTTCCCGGAGATCACCAGCTGGATCCGGGCCAGCAAAAAGGATTTTGAACTTGTAAAAGAGATCGGCATGAAAGAGACAGGCATACTTGTCAGCTGCTCGGACTACCACATTTTTTACAAGCTGAAGATGACAAGAAAACAGGCTATGGAGCATTATCTTTCTGTTATCAGGGAATGCCTTGAGACCGGTGTCAGTCCCAGGTGTCATCTGGAAGATATTACCCGGTCGGATATTTACGGTTTTGTCATTCCGTTCTGCCTGGAGCTTATGAACCTGATGAAAGAGTACCAGATCCCGGTGAAGATCCGTGTCTGTGATACGATGGGTTACGGTGTCAACTACCCCGGCGCGGTGATCCCCAGGTCCATCCCGGGTATCATATACGGTCTCCGCGTCCATGCAGGTGTGCCAAGCGAGCTGATTGAGTTCCACGGACACAATGATTTTTACAAGGCAGTCAGCAATTCTTCCACAGCCTGGCTCTACGGGGCCTGCGGCGTAAACTGTTCCATCTTCGGCATTGGGGAGCGGACAGGGAACACGCCTCTGGAGGCCATGGTCTTTGAGTATGCCCAGCTGAGAGGGACGCTGGACGGCATGGACACCACCGTCATCACCGAGCTGGCAGAGTACTATGAGAAGGAGATCGGCTACCACATTCCCTCGCGGACACCTTTTGTGGGCAAGAATTTCAATGTGACAAGGGCCGGGATCCACGCCGATGGACTGCTGAAAAACGAGGAGATCTACAATATATTTGACACAGATAAATTCCTGAACAGACCGCCGCTTGTAGCCGTGTCAAACACATCCGGGCTGGCGGGCATCGCCCACTGGATCAACACCTATTTCCATCTGCCCGAAGGAAGGCAGGTAGATAAGAATACCGAACTTGTAGCCATGGTGAAAGAGTGGGTGGATCAGGAATATGAGAGCGGCCGCGTCACTGTGCTGACAGACGAGGAACTTCTGGCAGTCATTGATGAGGCATGTAAAAAGACAGGCGTCAGACTGACGGCGCAGGAGGAGTAAAACAAATGGAAGAGTACCAGGACCAGTCCCTTCGGGGAAAAGTGTTCCGCAGGCTGCGGGAGGACATTCTATCCGGTGTGTACAAGGAAAATGAGGAACTCAAAGAGATAAGCATAGGGGAGGAGATGGGGGTCAGCCGGACTCCGGTGCGGGAGGCGCTGCGCCAGCTGGAGCTGGAAGGCCTTGTGTCCATCATTCCCAATAAAGGAGCCTATGTGACCGGCATTTCCCTGAAGGACGTGCACGATATCTATATGATCCGGTCTATGCTGGAGGGGCTCTGCGCCCGGTGGGCGACCAGGTATATCACAGAGGAGCAGATCGAGGAGTTGGAGGAGGTGATCCTTCTCTCCGAGTTCCATCTGAAGAAGAAAAGCACAGCGGGGAAAGACGGGGAGAAAGCCCAGCAGGTATCTGAGCTGGATGGAAAATTTCACAAAGTCTTGTATCACGCCTCCAATAGTCGTATACTGGAACATGTACTGTCGGATTTTCACAAATATGTGAAAATGGCGCGAACCATGTCTGTGGAGGAGAAGAGCCGGGCGGAGAAGTCCATAGAAGAGCATCGGGCTATTCTGGAAGCCATCAAGGCAAGGGATGAGGAGCTGGCAGAGCGCCTGGCCAATGCGCATATTATGAAAGTCATGGAAAATCTTCATATAGAAGAGTAGATGAGCCAGTCAATTATTTTTAATGACGAAATAAACGAAAAAGAAAAGGAGAATGCGAACATGGAAAAGATCAAGATGACCACCCCAATCGTAGAGATGGACGGAGATGAGATGACCAGGATCCTCTGGAAGATGATAAAAGAACACCTTCTGAAGCCATTTATCGAGCTGAATACAGAGTACTACGACCTGGGCCTGGAGCACCGCAATGAGACCAATGACCAGGTGACGATTGACTCTGCAAATGCTACAAAGAAATATAAAGTGGCGGTAAAATGCGCCACGATCACGCCCAACGCGGCCCGCATGACAGAGTACGACCTGAAGGAAATGTGGAAGAGCCCCAACGGGACGATCCGCGCCATCTTGGATGGGACCGTGTTCCGCGCTCCCATCGTTGTAAAGGGGATCGAGCCCTGCGTGAAGAACTGGAAGAAGCCTATCACCATTGCAAGGCATGCCTACGGGGATGTGTACAAGGGAACCGAGATGAAGATACCGGGAGCCGGGAAGGTAGAACTTGTCTATACAGCAGAGGACGGCCACGAGGAGCGAGAGCTTGTGCACAACTTTACAGGCGCAGGCATTGTGCAGGGTATGCACAATGTCAATGACTCTATCGCGAGCTTTGCCAGAAGCTGCTTTAACTATGCGCTGGATACAAAGCAGGATCTGTGGTTTGCCACAAAGGATACTATTTCCAAAAAGTACGACCACACTTTCAAGGATATTTTCCAGGAGATCTACGACAACGAGTATGCCGAGAAGTTTGAGAAAGCGGGCATCGTATATTTCTACACCCTTATCGACGATGCTGTGGCCCGTGTTATGAAGTCTGAGGGCGGCTACATCTGGGCCTGCAAGAACTATGACGGGGATGTTATGAGCGATATGGTGTCTTCCGCCTTCGGTTCCCTGGCTATGATGACTTCTGTTCTCGTATCCCCGGAAGGGTATTACGAGTACGAGGCGGCTCACGGAACCGTGCAGCGCCACTACTACAAGCACCTGAAGGGAGAGGAGACATCCACCAACTCCGTGGCCACCATCTTCGCGTGGACAGGTGCACTGAGAAAGCGCGGCGAGCTGGACGGCAACCAGGAGCTTATGGCATTCGCCGACAAATTGGAGAAGGCTACTATCGACACCATTGAGGAAGGCAAGATGACCAAAGATCTGGCGCTGATCACCACTTTGGAAAATCCCACTGTGCTGAACAGTGAAGAATTTATTCTGGCAATTGCAGAAAAGCTGGCGTAATTTAATTTCGGACGTAATACTTTTTAAAAGTATTACGTCCGAAATTATTATAACTGGTGTGTAATTGTGTATGCCATCGGAAAGAATTGAACCTGCCGGCGTCAATTTTACATACATTTAACATAAATCCGGATTACAAATACACGAAAAACATTTATAATAGGGAAGAATATGTATTATAAAAAAAGGACAGAGAAGGTATGAGAATGAAAAATTGGAGATGCTTCGCAGTGGCAGTCGGGGCAGCATGTTTTCTTGGCGCCTGCGGCAACAGTGAGCCGGCAAGCCCGGAGCAGGATAAGGAACTGGCTGACCTTGGCCAGATTACAGTAGTCACAAGAGAGAGCGGGTCCGGTACCCGCAGCAGTTTTGCTCAGGCTCTGGGGCTGGATGAAGAAGGCGTGGATGACAAGGATCACATCACAGAGACAGCACAGACGGTGACTTCCGGCGAAGAAGTGATCCAGGCTGTAGGAGAGGATAAAAGCTCTGTCGGTTATGTGAGCTGGGGGACAGACATTTCGGAAAGTGACAGCGTAAAGGAGCTGGCTGTGGACGGAGTGCCAGCAGAAGAGACGACCATCGAGAGCAGTCAGTATCCTCTGAGCCGCACGCTCTACCTTGCCGCTGCAAAGGATGGAAATGAGCTGAAAGAGGATTTTCTGACGTATGTGACTGGAAAAGGCCAGGAGATCGTGGGAGATTTCTTTGTGCCGGCAGAAGAGACGAAGGATGTGTTTCTGTCAGCACAGCCGTCCGGCACTTTGCGGATACACGGCTCTACCAGCCTGGCTCCGGCTATAGAGGCGCTGGCGGAAGCATATCAGGAGGCGAATCCTAACGCTGTCATTGAGGTGGAGGCGTCAGACTCCTCCCAGGGCATTACCGACGTGCTGACAGGCGTCTGCGACATGGCTATGGTTTCCAGAGATCTTTACCAGTATGAACAGGATGTGCTCCAGGCGGTTCCTGTGGCAAAGGACGGGATCCGTGTCATTGTGCAGGCGGACAATCCACTTGAGGACCTTACAGCGGACATGCTGGCGGATATATACAGCGGAGACACTGCCAATTGGGCAGATACAAAAGAAGAATAATATAGGAGGAGACAATGGAAAAAGAGAAGGCAAAGAAACAGGTATTTATGAACAGGGAACTGTCCTGGCTGAAATTCAACGAGCGTGTGCTTGAAGAGGCGGAAGACGAGAGGGTGCCTCTCTGTGAGCGGCTCAGCTTTGCATCCATTTACCAGAGCAATCTGGACGAATTCTTCATGGTCCGGGTGGGCTCCCTGCAGGATCAGATGCTGCTGGGCAAAAAGATCCGGGACAATAAGACCCATATGACCTTAGACGAGCAAATCGACAACATATTGGAAAAAGTGCGGGAACTGAGCGGGAGAAGAGACAGGACTTATCACGCCCTGATGGAAAATCTGGAGTCCTACGGCGTGCGGCTGACAGACTTTAGCAAGCTTAGGGATGAAGAAAAAGACGGCCTGCTGAAATTTTTCCAGATGGAGATCGCTCCCCTTATCTCCCCCACTGTTGTGGGAAAAAGGCAGCCATTTCCGTTTCTGCGCAACAAGGAAATTTATGCAGTGGCCGTGCTGGAGACTAAAAACAAAAAACAGAGGCTGGGTATCATTCCGTGTACCAACACCATGGTGGAGAGACTGATCCCTGTGAGGGGGCAGGAGGGATGCTACATGCTTGCAGAGGAGCTGATCCTGCACTACATTCCCCGGGTGTTCAGCGGATATCAGATCAAGGCGAAATCTCTGATCCGGGTGACAAGAAACGCAGATATAGACGCGGACGCTCTCTATGATGAGGACCTGGATTACCGCGAGTTCATGGCGGACCTGATCAAGCGCAGAAAGAAACTCTCCCCTGTCCGTCTGGAGCTCTCTAGGGAGATGGACGGCGACGTGGTGGAGACTCTCTGCAAATATCTGGATCTGGACTCCACTCATGTATTCCGGAGCCAGGCGCCCCTGGATCTGTCTTTCCTTTTCCAGATCCAGGACATCCTGCGGAAGAACCCGGAACTCTTCTATGAGAAGAGGGTGCCTCAGAAATCCCCCTCTTTCCAGGAGGGAAGAAGCCTTATAGAGCAGATCAAAGAAGAGGACAAGATCCTTTTCTATCCCTACGAATCGATCCGGCCTTTCCTGCGGCTGCTGAATGAGGCTGCGGAGGATGAGAATGTCATCTCCATCAAGATGACGCTCTACCGCCTGGCAAAGCAGAGCAAGGTAGTGGAGGCCCTGATCGAGGCGGCAGAGAACGGAAAAGAAGTGGTTGTCCTTGTGGAGCTGCGTGCACGGTTTGATGAGGAAAACAATATCGAGTGGTCCAGACGCCTGGAGGAGGCCGGATGTCAGGTCATTTACGGCCTGGAGGGCTACAAGGTACACTCTAAACTCTGTCTCATCACAAGAAAAACAGAGGGACAGGTGGAATACATTACCCAGATCGGAACCGGAAACTACAACGAGAAAACCTCCCGTCTCTACACAGACCTGTCTCTTATGACAGCGAATGTGGACATTGGACTGGAGGCGTCGGCTGTGTTCCAGGCTCTCTCCAAGGGCGAAGTCGTGGAAAAATCGGACAAGCTCCTGGTGGCGCCCAAGTGTCTGCAGAACAGAGTGCTGGATATGATCGACGAGGAAATCAGACTCGCGCAGAGCGGTGAGGAGGCTTACATCGGACTGAAGCTGAACTCGCTGACAGATAAAAAGATTATCGACAAACTCATCGAGGCCTCCTGCGCGGGCGTGAAGATCGACATGATCATCCGCGGCATTGCCTGCCTTATACCGGGCGTGGAGGGAAGTACAGAGAATATCCGGATCATCAGCATTGTGGGAAGATTTCTGGAGCATTCCAGGATCTACATCTTTGGCCGGGGCGAGAGGGCAAAGTACTACATTGCCTCCGCTGACTTTATGACAAGAAACACAGTCCGCAGAGTGGAAGTGGCAGCTCCTGTTCTGCAGGAGAATTTAAAAGAGCGGCTGCAGATGATCTTTGACACTATGCTGCATGACAACCAGAAGGCCAGAGAAGCCTGCAGTGACGGGGATTACAGGCATGTGGTTCCGCAGTCAGGCGAAGAGCTTTTGAATTCCCAGGAGTATTTTTACCAGGAGGCCTATGAGAAGGCGGGAAAAGTGTAACATAGAGAAAAGGTGTTGAGAGACATGATATGGAGACTTGGCGAGCGGCTGGAGGAGCTTGACCAGGGGGAGTGGGAGGCGGAGGGGTGCCCGGCCGTCTTCCTGACAGACTCCCGGAACGCCAGAAAAGTACTGGACCTGGCCGGGATCCAGTACGAAAATGACATCCAGCTGGGGCAGATCGGCTTCTGTAAGCTGGAGACACAGCAGGAGTGCCTGGTGGGAACCCTGTGTATTCCCAAGCTGCTGGATGTGCTTGGAAGCCGTTACCGGATCTATTTTTTCATCAATCAGGATCACGTAGTTCTTGTGGATGACGAGGACTTTTCCATGCGTCTGATCCGCAGGATCAAGAGAAAAAAGACTCATCAGGGTGAGACGAAAGAGAGATTTATCTACAATTATATTGCAGAGTTTATGAGCAGGGACCAGGAACTTCTCATGCAGTACGAGAAGACCCTGATGGGGATGGAGGAGGACGCCATGCAGGGGAAGATCGAGCGGTTCCAGCAGGAGCTGATGCCCATCAGGAGAAAACTTCTGAACCTGCGCAGCTACTACGATGAGATGATGGATATGGGGCGTGAGCTGGAGGAAAATGAAAATGGCTTTTTTGCCAAAAAGCAGCTCAAATACTTTGGAACACTGTCAGACCGGGCGGACCGCCTTATGAGCCGCACTTCCCACCTTCTGGAATACGCACAGCAGGTGAGGGATGTATATCAATCCCAGGTGGACGCAAGGCAGAACAACAATATGCAGTTTCTGACTGTGCTATCCACCATTTTCTTTCCCCTGACGCTGATCACCGGCTGGTACGGCATGAACTTTCAGAACATGCCGGAGCTGAAAAATGGATATCCTGGTGTCATCGTGCTGAGTCTTATCGTCATTATCGTCTGCATCCTGATCTTCAAGAGAAAGAAAATATTGTAAACATGCACGTTCGCAAAAAAATGGGAGGAGCCTGCCTTACGCAAGTTCCTCCCATTTTTCATACAGCTCTTCCAGCTGGGCGGCTATGTCAGCCTTTTCCTGTGCCAGCTCCTGGCATTTTACAGAGTTGGTGTAGACTTCCTCCGTAGCCATGAGCTCGTCGATCTGTGCGTCACGCTCTTCCAGGCAGGTGATCCGCTCCTCGGTCTTTTTCAGATCATTCTGCCTTTTGCGTTCCCTGGCCTGTGCCTCTTTCTGTTCCTGCCAGCTTTGCTTGGCCTCGGATACAGGCTCAGCGGAGGCGGCTTTCCCTGCTTTCGCCGTGGCGGGGGAGGCATAGGCGGCGGTCAGCTCCTCCTTTTTTTCCAGATAGTAGTCGTAATTGCCGATATAGTTGACAAATTTGCGGTTTACAAGCTCCAGGATGCGGGTGGCAGTCTGGTTGATGAAGTACCGGTCATGGGACACATAGAGGACGGTGCCGGTATAATTGTTGAGCGCGTTTTCCAGTATCTCCTTTGAGGCGATGTCCAGATGGTTGGTGGGCTCGTCCAGGATCAGGAAATTGGCCTCTGAGAGCATCAGCTTTGCCAGGGACACACGGCCCCTCTCCCCGCCGCTTAAGTCACCGATCCGCTTGAACACATCGTCCCCTGTAAAGAGGAAGGCGGCCAGCATATTGCGGATCTGGGTGCCCGTCAGGTCCGGGTAATCGTCGGAGATCTCCTCGAACACAGTCTTGTCCATGTGAAGGACATGGTGCTCCTGATCGTAGTAGCCCACATGGACATTGGCGCCCAGAGTAAAGTTGCCGCTGTCTGCGGGGAGCACATCGTTCAGGATTTTAAGAAGCGTGGTCTTTCCAGTTCCGTTGTCCCCGATAACGGCCACGTGCTCACCTCTGTGGATGTCAAAACTGATATCTGTAAAGAGAGTCTGGTCCGGAAAGGATTTGCTCAGATGCTCTACAGAAAGGACATCGTTTCCGCTGACACAGGAGGGCTCCAGTGTCAGATGGATGTCTGTTTTCAGTTCAGCCGGCTTCTCTATGCGCTCCATCTTGTCCAGCATTTTTTCACGGCTCTCTGCGCGCTTGATGGACTTTTCGCGATTAAAAGAGCGGAGTTTCTCGATAACAGCCTCCTGGTGCCGAATTTCCTGCTGCTGGTTCATGTATTCCTTCAGCCGGGCATCCCGGATCTGCTTTTTCTTTTCTGCATAGGCAGTATAATTCCCCAGGTAGGTGGAGAGCTGTCCCTGCTCGATCTCCACCACCTTTGTTACCACCCGGTTCAGAAAATAACGGTCGTGGGATACGATGAGCACGGCCCCGGGGTAATTCAGAAGATAGGTCTCCAGCCAGGAGATGGAATTTAAGTCCAGGTGGTTGGTGGGCTCGTCCAGGAGCAGCACATCCGGTCTGGTGAGAAGAAGTTTTCCCAGGGAGACCCGGGTCTTCTGGCCGCCGGAGAGTGTGTCTACATCCTTGGAAAAATCCTCCTCGCCAAAGCCCAGACCCTTGAGGACGCCGGTGATCTCACTCTCGTAGGCGTACCCGTTTTCCCGTTCAAATTGCTCCGTGAGGCGGTGATATGTGTTCAGTCTCTCTGTGAGGGCATCGCCCTGCAGGGAGGGAAGATCCGCCTCAATCTGCCGTATTTCTTTTTCAATGGCAATGATCTGGGCTTTGGCAGTCTTTACCTCCTCGTAGATGGTGTTCCCCCCTGTCAGATCCTGGTGCTGGGCCAGATAGCCCAGGGTACTACCCTTGGCCAGGGTGACCGTTCCACCGTCCAGGGGCAGTTCCCCCACGATCATTTTCAGGATAGTGGATTTTCCGGCCCCGTTGATGCCAACGAGAGCCGCCTTTTCGTGATCCTCGATATGGAAGGAGCCGTCCTTTACAATGACTTCTTCCCCAAATGATTTTTCTATATTGTGACATGCCAGTATCATGGTGTACCTCCTGTGTAAAAGCCGCGTATTTTACAGCATTATCTATTATATCGGGGAACCCGTGGCGTGTCAATTTCCAGAAGACGGAGGTTTCTGATTTGCAGAACTTTTAGGAACAATAAATTGACTTTATTGTAACAATTCTATATAATAAATCTGAGAAACTGAAATGGAAGGTGGATAAAGTGGAAGGCAGAGAAATTTCGCAGGCAGTCATACGTAGACTTCCAAGATATTACCGCTATTTAGGGGAGCTGCTGGAGAATGGCGTGGAGCGCATTTCCTCCAATGATCTCAGCAAGAAAATGCATGTGACAGCATCCCAGATACGGCAGGATCTGAACAACTTCGGCGGCTTCGGTCAGCAGGGGTATGGATATAATGTAAAATATCTCTACACAGAGATAGGTAAGATACTTGGCCTGGAGGAAGACCATGACATGGTCATTATCGGGGCAGGTAATCTTGGACATGCGCTGGCAAACTATGCAGCGTTCGAAAAACGAGGTTTTGTGCTCAAAGGTATCTTTGATGTGAACCCCACATTGAAAGGGATGACAATCCGTGGCGTTCCCATCCATATGATGGATGAGCTGGAAGCGTTTGTTACGGAAAACAATATAGAGATCGGCATCCTGACGATCCCGAAAACAAAGGCGATCGAGGTTGCCAACCAGCTGGTGGCGTACGGAGTAAAGGCAATATGGAACTTCGCACATACGGATCTCAATCTTCCGGATGATGTGATCGTTGAAAATGTCCACCTGTCAGAGAGCCTGATGAGGCTGTCCTACAATATCAGCAGATACAATGAGGAACAGAAAAAATCAGAGAAGTAACAGGACTTTGTGACGTGTAAAGCCGGCGTGTGTAAGGCAGGCCTTCTTTACACGTCTTTTGCGTTGCCGTAGGCCGCAAAGCCGGCAGCCGGGCGGCGTGTCCTGTTTACGCCATGGGGAAGGAAGGTGATTTTATGCTATTTTTGCCTGATGGAAGACAGATGAAAGCGGCGGACAGCTATACGATACGGGAAAAGAAGATCCCGTCGCTGATCCTGATGGAGCGGGCGGCCCGCACCTTTGTGGAGACCGTGATGGAGAGGAAAATGGATCTGTCCAACGTCTGTGTGGTGTGCGGCTCAGGAAACAACGGGGGTGACGGTTTTGCCATCGCAAGATTGCTGCTGGAAAAAGGCGGCTGCGTGACTGCAGTGATGGCCGGGAACCCGGACCACTGTACAGAGGAGACGCTGCGGCAGATGGAGCTTTTCAGAGAGGCCGGAGGGACGGTAGGAAACTCTTTTGAAGAGGGAGAATATAGTATACTGATAGATGCTGTATTCGGAGCAGGATTAAGCCGGCGTGTGGAGGGAGATTATCTGGCCTGCATAGAGGCCATGAACCGCTCCGGAGGCGTAAAGCTGGCGGTGGATGTGCCGTCAGGAGTTTCCACCACTACCGGAGAAGTAGCTACCAGCGCATTTAGAGCAGATCTGACAGTGAGTTTCCAGTGCGCAAAGCTGGGCTGCGTCCTCTACCCCGGGCGAGATTATGCCGGCGAGGTAACCGTGACAGATATCGGAGTCGACACTTCCGTGCTGGAGGGAGACAGGGAGGCTGCCTACGCGCTGGAGGAGAAGGATATAAAAACCATGCTCCCCAAGAGGCGGCCCAACTCCCACAAAGGAGATTACGGGAAAGCGCTGATCATAGCGGGCAGCCGTGGCATGGCAGGGGCCGCTTACCTGGCCGCTCTGGCAGCCTACAGGACCGGAGCCGGACTTGTGCAGATCTACACGCCTGAGGAGAACCGGACGATCCTGCAGACCCTGCTGCCGGAGGCCATCATCCGCTGCTATGACTTCTTTGATGAGAAGGAGCTGCTGCGGCTTTTGAACTGGGCTGATGTGGTCAGCATCGGTTCTGGGCTGGGCACAAGTGATAAATCCCGGCGTATCCTGCAGACCACACTGGAAAATGTACAGGTTCCCTGCGTTGTGGATGCAGATGGCCTGAATCTGCTGGCGGAGCACAGCCGATATCTGAGCAGGCTGCCCCACGATCAATTTGTCTTTACTCCCCACATGAAGGAAATGTCCAGGATTGTGAAAAAACCTGTGGAGGAGCTGCAGAGGAACCGAATGGAGATCCTGACCCAGTTCACCGGAGAGGCCCGGATCACATGTGTGCTGAAGGACGCAAGGACCTGTATATGCAGGCAGGGAGAACATCCCTATGTGAACCTGTCCGGGAATGCTGCCATGGCAAAGGCCGGAAGCGGCGATGTGCTGGCAGGCGTGATCACAGGACTGATCGCCCAGGGGATGACCTGCTTTGATGGGGCAGTGCTGGGCGTGTACCTGCACGGACTTGCAGGGGAGGCGGCAAGGGAAGAAAAAGGAATATACAGTGTGCTGGCAAGAGATCTGGCAGACGCAGTAGGGACGGTATTGAAAAGACTGGAGGAATAGAGCATGAAGGAATACACCAGGATCTGTGCCAGGATCGACCTGGATGCGATCGAGTACAATCTGGAGATGATGAGAAGAAGGGTTCCCTCCGACACGAAGATGATCGGCGTCATCAAGATGGACGGCTACGGACACGGGGCAGCCCAGATCGCCAGATCCGTCATGGAGGAAAAGGATTATGTCTGGGGCTACGCGGCCGCCACACCGGATGAGGCCGCTCTGCTCCGAAAAAAAGGGATACAAAAGCCGATTCTTGTCCTTGGCTGTGCCTTCCCGGAGCAGAGGGATGAGATGATCCGCAAAGACATCCGCATGACATGCTACACCTGGGAGATGGCTCAGGACATTTCCGAGAGAGCGCAGAGACTTGGGAAGAATGCAGTGATCCATATCAAGCTGGACACAGGTATGTCCAGGCTCGGCTTCCTCATCAGCGAGGAGAGCGCCGATACCATCGCCCGGATCACGGAACTTCCAGGCATTGAAGCAGAAGGGATCTTCACACACTTTTCCAAAGCGGACGAGACAGACAAAACCTTTACAAAGAATCAGATAGAAAAATATCTGTGGATGAAAACACAGCTGGAGTCCAGGGGGATCCGCTTCCCATTCTGGCACTGCTCCAACAGCGCAGGCATTATCGATATGCCGGAGGCGGCCATGGACCTTGTCCGGGCAGGGATTTCCATGTACGGGATGTACCCCTCCGGGGAAGTGAAAAAGGAGCTGGTTCCCCTGAAGCCGGCCATGGAGCTGATCAGCCACGTGGCCCATGTAAAGTGGGTGGAGCCGGGGACGTATGTCAGCTATGGGGGAACCTATGTCACAGACAGGAGGACCAGGATCGTCACCGTGCCGGTGGGCTACGGGGACGGGTATCCCAGGAGCCTCTCCAACAAAGGATATGTGCTGATACACGGAAAGAAAGCCCCCATACTGGGCAGAGTGTGCATGGATCAGCTTATGGTGGATGCCACAGACATAGAAGACGTACAGTTTGGAGACCGCATCACGCTGGCGGGGGAAGAAGATGGAGTGCGCGTCTCTATTGATGAGCTGGCGGATCTGTCCGGCAGATTCAACTACGAGTTTGTGTGCAATATAGGGAAACGCGTGCCCAGGGAATATGTCCGGAACGGCCGGGTCATAGAGCAGATGGACTATTTTGAGTAGCGGCCGGGCACTCTTTGGAATACATCCGAGAAAGATGGAAATACTATCAGTATCTTTAGTAAATCGGAGTGTGACAAAAAGTGCAGGTAAAACGCGGTGATATTTATTATGCAGATCTGAGCCCTGTGGTGGGCTCTGAGCAGGGCGGGGTCCGCCCGGTGCTGATCATACAGAACAATATTGGGAACAGGCACAGCCCTACTGTCATCTGTGCCGCCATTACATCCCGCATGAACAAGGCAAAACTGCCCACCCATGTGGAGATCGATGCCAGCAGATACCGGATCGTCAAGAACTCGGTCATTTTGTTGGAACAGATCCGCACCATCGATAAGCGCAGGCTGAAGGATATGGTCTGCCATCTTGACAGGGAACTCATGGATAAAGTAGATGAAGCGCTGAAGATCAGCTTTGAGCTTCATACATAGACACAGTAAAGGAGCGATAGAGAAGAGATTATGGAAGAAGGAAGCTTGTTTCAGAGGATGAAACAGATGTTTCAGGAGGACGAGGGCCTGAAGGAAAAGCCTGAGCTGGACCAGGAGGCAACGGAGCTCATCCGGAACATTTTCCGGTATATGGATAAAGATGCCAGGGATATCATGACCCACAGAAGAGACATTGTGGCCATTGACGGGGAAGAGACACTGGAAGACGCACTGAAGTTTATGCTGGAGGAAAATCATTCCCGTTTCCCCATCTACCACGAAGATATCGATGAGATCATCGGTACCATGCATCTGCGGGAAGCTATGGTCTGCTACATGAATGAGGAGCTGCGGGACAAGCCGGTTAGTGAGCTGAAAGAGTACATACGTCCGGTCACTTTTATACCGGAGTCCAAGAGCATTGATACACTTTTTAAAGAAATGCAGGCCAAAAAGAAGCATTTGGTCATCGTGCTGGACGAGTACGGACAGACTTCAGGGCTCGTGGCTATGGAGGATATCCTGGAGGAGATCATGGGCAATATCCTGGACGAGTACGATGAGGAGGAGGAGACCATCATCAGACAGGCAGACGGCTCAGTGACGGCAAGCGGGTTTGCAGACCTGGAAGACCTGGAAGATATGCTGGGCATTTCTCTGGATACGGAGGAGTATGAAACTCTCAACGGCTTCCTGACCGGCCAGCTGGACCGGATCCCCGGGGAGGACGAGCACTGTGTGGTGGAGTTTGAAGGATACAGGTTTACCGTACTGAAGGTTGATAATAATGCCATCCAGTCAGTCAGGATTGAAAAAACGGACGGGGAGTGATAAAATAGAAAAAGTGCGAATTATAGAAGATACAAGGAGAGAGAAAAATGTCAGGACATTCAAAATTTGCCAATATTAAGCATAAGAAAGAAAAAAATGATGCGGCAAAAGGGAAGATCTTTACAAAGATAGGGAAGGAACTTGTAGTGGCTATCAAGGAAGGCGGCAGCGCGGATCCGGCCAACAACAGCAGGCTGCGGGACGTGATCGCCAAGGCGAAGGCCAACAATATGCCCAACGATACCATTGAGAGAAATATCAAAAAGGCTGTAGGGGATGCAGATGCGTCCAACTACGAGCACATTACATATGAGGGATACGGCCCCGGCGGCACAGCCATCATCGTGGAGACGCTGACGGACAATAAAAACCGTACAGCCTCCAACGTAAAGAGCGCATTTACAAAGGGCAGCGGAAACGTGGGAACTCCCGGATGTGTGTCCTTTATGTTTGACAGGAAAGGACAGATCCTTGTGGCAAAAGAAGAGTACGAGGGAGATCCCGACGAGCTGATGATGCAGGCTCTGGATGCAGGCGCCGAGGACTTTGCCGAGGAAGAGGACAGCTATGAGATCATCACAGATCCAGATGATTTCAGCGGTGTGCGTCTTGCACTGGAAGAGGCGGGCATCCCCATGGCTCAGGCGGAAGTGACGATGATCCCTCAGACCTGGGTGGAACTGTCTGACGAGAAGGATATTCAGAACATCCAGAAGACACTGGATCTTCTGGACGATGATGACGATGTGCAGAATGTATACCATAACTGGGATATGTAGGCGGGATGTACTATGGAATTGGAAGCATTACAGCAGAAGTTAATTGATTTTTTTGTGGAGATGCAGGATTACCGTCAGTTTTTTAAGAGAAAGCTCTACGCAGACACCTTTAAGGAATGCTATGAGAAGCACAGAGGACTGGTGGCAGATATTGCTGAGGCTTGCGAGAAAGCTGACGATCAGGAAAAAGCGGTGGAGACACTGGCGGGTGCGATCCCCGATTATGCCCACGGACAGATCGAGAGCGTAAAGAGCAAAAATAAGAAGGAAGGACTGCAGATTGACTACAATATGACGATGGTCACATTTGTCATTCCTGTGCTGGATTACGCTAAAAATGTGTACTGCAGCAGAGTCATCGACCGGATGGTGGAGAGGTGGAATGAGCCTCCGGTGACCATGAAGATCAGCCGCTCCGACTTTGAGAGCCTACAAAGCGGCTTTAAGTCCCACCCCTGTTACATCACAACGGCTGTCTGCGCCAGCAGGAACCAGGGGGACAACTGCTATGAGCTGAACCTTCTGCGGGATTACAGAGACCACTATCTAAGCTCCACAGAAGAGGGAGAGCGGATCGTGGAGGAGTACTACAATGTGGCTCCTACCATTGTCAACCGCATCAACAGGCAGGAGGATGCGGCCCGGATATACGACGATATATACAGTTCTTATCTGCGACGCTGCATTGAGCTGATCCGGGCGGACGAGATGGAGGAGTGCAGGGAAGTGTATGCGTCCATGGTGGAGGATCTGGAGAAAAAATATTTGTTTTCATAGAAAAGCAGGAAAGGAAGGAAACATGAGCGATTACAGGATAGAGACAAAATGTATCCAGTCCGGATACACACCGAAGAACGGGGAGCCGAGAGTTCTTCCCATTTACCAGAGCACAACATTCAAATACGAGACAAGCGAGCAGATGGGAAGACTTTTTGACCTGGAGGAGTCAGGCTATTTCTACACACGACTCCAGAACCCCACCAACGACGCTGTGGCAGCCAAGATCTGCGACCTGGAAGGAGGATATGCGGGCATGCTGACCTCCTCCGGACAGGCGGCCAGCTTTTACGCTGTCATGAACATTGCCCAGCAGGGAGACCACATTGTGTGCGCTTCCGCCCTCTACGGAGGTACATACAACCTGTATGCCCACACCATCAAGAAGATGGGCGTGGAGGCGACCTTTGTAGACCCGGACTGCACCGAGGAGGAGCTGAACGCGGCGTTCCAGGACAACACAAAGGCGGTCTTTGGTGAGACTATCGCGAATCCTGCTCTTGTTGTCCTTGACATTGAGAAATTTGCAAAGGCAGCTCATGCCCACGGGGTACCGCTGATCGTGGACAATACATTTGCCACGCCCATCAACTGCAGGCCTTTTGAGTGGGGAGCTGACATTGTGACTCACTCCACCACAAAATACATGGACGGTCATGCTACCTGCGTGGGCGGAGCTATTATTGACAGCGGAAACTTTGACTGGGAGGCTCATGCAGAGAAGTTCCCGGGACTTACCACGCCCGACGAGACATACCACGGGATCGTATACACGCAGAAATTCGGAAAGGGTGCCTACATCACAAAGGCGACAGCCCAGCTCATGCGTGATCTGGGATCCATACAGTCTCCCCAGAATGCCTTCCTTCTGAACATCGGCCTGGAGACCCTGCATCTGCGTGTGCCCAGACACTGTGAGAATGCTCTGAAGGTGGCACGCTATCTGAAAGACCATGAAAAGGTAGACTGGGTACATTGCCCGTCCATGGAGGGAGATCCCTACTATGAGCTGGCACAGAAATACATGCCCGGCGGCACATGCGGTGTCCTCACCTTTGGACTGAAGGGCGGAAGAGCTGCTGCGGAGAAGATGATGGATCATCTGAAACTGGCAGCCATCGTGACCCATGTGGCTGATGCCAGGACCTGTGTCCTGCACCCGGCAAGCCATACCCACCGTCAGATGAATGACCAGGAGCTGCGGGAGGCAGGTGTACAGCCTGAACTGATCCGCTTCAGCGTTGGAATCGAGAACGCAGAGGATATTATCGCCGATGTAGAGCAGGCGCTTGCCCAGATTTAATGCATAAAAACAGAAAGGCACTTCCATACTAATTATTATGGAGGTGCTTTTTTATGGAGATAAAAGGACAAAGCAGCGAGGCGGAGAAAACCCAGGAAGAGAAAAATGAAGAGATCAAAGAGATGGGCACCGTGGATCTGGAAGAGGGAGACGGGCAGGGGGGAGATCCCCACAGGATCAAGCTGATCACTATCATAGGGGAGATAGAAGGCCACGAGGCGGTGTCAGGGAACACCAAGGCGACAAAATATGAACATCTGCTACCCATGCTGGCGGAGATTGAGGACAGTCCCGGCATTGACGGGCTGCTCATCCTTTTGAATACACTGGGAGGAGACGTGGAAGCGGGGCTCTCCATTGCGGAGGTGATCGCCTCTTTGAGCAAGCCTACGGTCTCACTTGTGCTGGGAGGAAGCCATTCTATCGGCGGACCTTTGGCTGTCTCAGCGGACTACTCATTTATTGTGCCCAGCGGTACCATGATCATCCATCCGGTGCGCAGCAGCGGCATGTTCATCGGTGTCATGCAGAGTTTCCGAAATATGGAGAGGACGCAGGATCGGATCACAGGATTTCTGGCCAGGCACTCCCACATGAGCCAGGAGCGGATCGAGGAGCTGATGCTCAATTCCACTCAGCTTGTGAAGGATGTGGGGACTCTCCTGGAGGGGGAGGAGGCTGTACGCGAAGGCCTTATCGACGAGGTGGGGGGACTTTCCGACGCACTGGGGAAATTGCATGAAATGATAGATTTGAGAAGATCCGGCAGGGAAAAACCATGAAAATAGCTGATGACAGTTTTTTTTTGAAATGTTATACTAAGAATGTATATGCATATGATAGTCGGCCGCTTTGAAAAATGCGGCCCGGCTTTTTCTGCCACAGGCATTGATAAGGGAGAGGCCTGCCGCAGAGTATACAGGTAAGAAACAACAAGGGGGAGAGAAAATGGCATCTAAGTCACGGACCGGAAGAAGAAAGAAGACAACGGGGAGAAAAAAGAATAATGTTCAGCAGAGCTTTGTGGCGGATGAGATCATCATCTGGCTGACGCTGGCAGCGAGCATCCTTCTTCTGCTCAGCATCTTCGGGCTTGGAGGGGCCGCAGGAGGGGCTGTATCCGCTGTCCTGTTTGATCTCTTTGGTTACAGTACATACCTTGTTCCATTCCTGCTGTTTGGGGCTGTGACCTTCGTCCTGTCCAACAGGGGGAATAAAGCGGCCTATGTAAAGACAGGCGCGGCCATCCTGCTGTTTGTCCTTATTACGACATTCCTGGAGCTGCTCCTGGAGGAAGGAGGAATCCTTGGCGGAGCGGTCACAGGCGTTCTTGTTCCAGCCATAGGGACGGCAGGCACTTATGTGGTGGACGTGATCCTGATGATCATCTGTGCTGTGATCATTACCGGAAAGTCAGCCCTCAAGGGCGTGAAGGAGAGAGGCGGACAGGCCTACGGAAGAGCCAGAGAAGACGCGGCCAGACGCAAGGAGCTGGCCCAGACAAGGCGGATGATCCGCCAGAAAGAGGCCCAGAGGGAGCTGGAGGAGGCTAAGAAAGAGGCAAAAGCCCTGGAGAAGGAAGAAAAGGAGAGCCTTCGCCGCAAAGACAGACATGTTTCCGGCGTCTCCTTTGACACGACTCTGGGAGAGAAAGGAAAGTCTCCCGATGTAAAAGAGATCACGCCCCCTGCAGGGGAGGATCTGTTTGCCCAGGAGGCGGCAGACATGGAGCTGCCCTTTGAGGAGACAAAAGAGGCAGTACAGGCGGAGGAACCGTCCTTTGTGATCAACCGGGCACAGATGCCTGAGGAGACTGTTCGGGAAGAACAGCCGGAGATCTCCGGGGAGACCGCTGCCGCAGAGGAGAAAAAGCCCCGCAGGACTAAGATGGGGGCCGAGGCTGTGGCCATGGAGGCTGCCCAGGTAGGACAGATGGCCGCCGAGGCGGATGCGGCTCCGAAGAAGGAGTACAGGACGCCCCCCATCTCTCTTTTGACGAAAGGGAAGAATACAGGGGGAGACTCGGATGCTCATCTGCGGGAGACCGCCAGAAAGCTGCAGGAGACCCTTCACAATTTCGGCGTCAACGTGACCATCACCAATGTCAGCTGCGGCCCTGCGGTGACGCGCTATGAGCTGCAGCCCGAGCAGGGGGTAAAGGTCAGCAAGATCGTGGGACTTACAGACGACATTAAGCTGAACCTGGCAGCGGCAGATATCCGGATCGAGGCGCCTATCCCCGGAAAAGCGGCGGTGGGCATCGAGGTGCCCAACAAGGAGAACGCGGTGGTGCACCTGAGGGACCTTCTTGAGTCAGGAGAATTTAAGAACAGCAAGTCCGCCATCGCCTTTGCGGCAGGGCGGGATATTGCCGGCAAGCCTGTGGTGGCGGACATTGCGAAGATGCCCCACCTTCTCGTGGCGGGAGCTACCGGTTCGGGAAAATCCGTCTGCATCAACACCATGATCATCAGTATCCTGTACAAGGCTTCCCCGGAGGATGTGAAGCTCATCATGATCGATCCCAAGGTGGTGGAGCTGAGCGTTTATAACGGCATTCCTCATCTTATGATCCCTGTGGTGACAGATCCCAAGAAGGCGGCCGGCGCTCTGAACTGGGCTGTGGCGGAGATGATGAAGCGCTATGAGCTTTTTGCAAAATACAATGTCAGGGATATCAAGGGATTTAACGAGAAGACGGAGAATATGACCCCGGAGGAGAGGGAAGGAAAGCCTGGAAAGCTGCCCCAGATCGTCATCATTGTGGACGAGCTGGCGGATCTTATGATGGTTGCGCCCGGGGAGGTGGAGGAAGCTATCTGCCGGCTGGCCCAGCTTGCCAGGGCGGCAGGCATTCACCTGGTAGTAGCTACCCAGAGGCCTTCAGTCAATGTTATCACCGGACTGATCAAGGCCAACATGCCCTCCCGGATTGCTTTCTCCGTGTCATCCGGAGTGGATTCACGGACTATCATTGACATGAATGGGGCGGAGAAGCTGCTGGGCAAGGGAGATATGCTCTTTTACCCATCCGGCTACCAGAAACCGGCTCGGGTTCAGGGAGCTTTTGTTTCCGACAAAGAAGTGCAGGCTGTGGTGGAATATTTGAAGAAACAGAACGGCGAGGCCTCCTACAGTGAGGAGATTGTCACGGAAGTCAATTCCACTGCCTCCAGCTTAGGGAGTGCTCCTTCCGGCGACGCTTCTGCCGGAGGAGACGGAAGAGACGCCTACTTTGCGGAGGCGGGAAGATTTATCATCGAAAAAGAAAAGGCTTCCATCGGCATGCTGCAGCGCATGTTCCGCATAGGTTTTAACCGGGCGGCCAGGATCATGGACCAGCTTTGTGAGGCCGGCGTGGTAGGGTCTGAGGAGGGGACAAAACCCCGGAAAGTGCTGATGTCCATGGAAGAATTTGAAGCCTACATAGAAGAAAACATGTGAGAAAAGACACAGTGTGTCTTTGAAAATAAAATACAAAAGGAAAGGAATGGATCGTATGAAATCAGATATTCAGATCGCGCAGGAAGCAGAAATGATGCACATCAAAGATGTGGCTGCCACCATCGGTATCCCGGAGGAGGACCTGGAGTTCTACGGAAAGTACAAAGCAAAACTCTCTGATGAACTCTGGGAAGAGATCAAGGACAGAAAGGACGGGAAGCTCGTCCTTGTGACCGCCATCAATCCCACTCCCGCCGGAGAGGGAAAGACGACCACTACCGTGGGACTGGGACAGGCCATGGCAAAGCTTGGCCGGAAAGCCATCATCGCCCTCAGAGAGCCTTCCCTTGGCCCCTGCTTTGGCATTAAGGGCGGAGCTGCCGGAGGCGGGTATGCCCAGGTGGTTCCCATGGAGGATCTGAACCTGCACTTTACAGGTGATTTCCATGCTATTACTTCTGCCAACAACCTGCTGGCCGCCCTCCTGGACAACCACATCCAGCAGGGAAATGAGCTGGGGATCGATCCGAGACAGGTTGTCTGGAAGAGGTGTCTGGACATGAACGACAGAAACCTCCGGAACATTGTCATCGGACTTGGCAGAAAAGCCGACGGTATGGTGAGGGAGGACCACTTTGTCATCACCGTTGCATCTGAGATCATGGCTATCCTCTGCCTGGCAGATGATATTAAGGACTTAAAAGAAAGGCTGGGAAGGATCATCGTAGCCTACAATTTCAAAGGGGAGCCTGTAACAGCAGATGATCTCCACGCCACAGGAGCCATGGCAGCGCTTCTGAAGGACGCCATTAAGCCCAATCTTATCCAGACTCTGGAGCACACACCGGCTCTTGTGCACGGCGGACCTTTTGCAAACATCGCCCACGGCTGTAACAGCGTGCGCGCCACACGGATGGCCCTGAAGCTGAGTGACATTACCATCACCGAAGCAGGCTTCGGTGCGGACCTTGGCGCTGAAAAATTCATGGATATCAAGTGCCGCATGGCAGGTTTTAAACCGGATGCAGTAGTTTTGGTTGCAACTGTCCGGGCTTTGAAGTATAATGGAGGAGTTGCAAAAGATCAGCTGTCCGGAGAGAATCTGGAAGCGCTTGCAAAAGGAATTGTAAATCTTGAGAAACATATAGAAAATGTACAGAAATATGATGTACCTGTCATTGTAACGCTCAACTCCTTTGTCACAGATACAGAGGAAGAGATTGCTTACGTTCGCCGCTTCTGCGAGGAGAGGGGATGCGAGTTTGCCCTGTCAGAAGTCTGGGAGAAAGGCGGAGAGGGCGGCATTGCCCTGGCGGAGAAGGTGCTGGAGACTCTGGAGAACAAAGAGAGCCATTTCCATACATTGTACGAAGATGATCTCTGTCTGAAGGCTAAGATCGAGACCATCGCAAGAGAGATCTACGGTGCAAGGGGAGTGGTCTATGACCCTGCGGCAGAAAAGCAGCTGGCTAAGATCGAGGGCATGGGATTTGGCAATCTCCCTGTCTGCATGGCGAAAAATCAGTACTCTCTGTCCGACGATGCCACAAGGCTGGGCCGTCCGGAAGACTTTGATATCCATATCAGAGAGGTCTATGTGAATGCCGGCGCGGGATTTGTAGTAGCCCTCACAGGAGCTGTCATGACTATGCCGGGCCTCCCGAGGGTGCCTGCGGCCAACGGCATCGACGTATCAGAAGACGGGCACATTACAGGACTGTTTTAAGGAGAGATAAAAATGCCCCAGTGGGAAAGTAGTATAATAATAGGGGGTATCGCAAGATGAGGTGCACAAACTGCGGCTATGAGATACCGGACGGTGAGCTGTACTGTAAAAGATGCGGCAGGGAAATCCGCATCGTGCCGGACTATAATCCTCTTGACGATGTCCTTACAGCTCAGGTAAAGGGAGGAATTGACGGAGGTGAGAGGCCTCTGGATGATTACGATTACGAGCAATCCTATACATCTGATCTGCGCAGGGGAGAGGCGCAGAGAGCGGAGCGAAGGAAAAAAGAGCAGACACGCAGCATGCGCCATACATCTGCCATGAGCGGAAAGACCGCCCGGACTTTTGGAACCGGGCGGGTCTCCCGCGGTACCGGTACCGCGGGAAGACGGGCTTCCCAGGGAACCGGGAATATGAATCCGGACCGGGAGAGACGGCGCCGGATGGCAGAAAAAAAGCGGGAAATGAAAAAGAGACTGAGAAGAAAGATCATTATCGGGTTTATTATTTTGATCGCGGCGCTGGCCGCTGCGGTCTTTTTCCTGTACCGGAATTCCTATGCAGGACAGATCAGGCAGGGAAACCGGGCTTTCTCGGAAGGAAACTACGAGGAGGCGGAAAACTTTTTTAACCGTGCAGTGGACAAGGAGCCGAAGCGGGGAGAGGCTTACACAGCTCTCTCCAAAGTGTATCTTGCCAGGGATGATGAGGACGGAGCTGAGAAGCTGTTTCTGAATGCCCTGGAGTCCTATCCGGACGAAGTGCCTGTCTACGAGGCGTGCATTGCTTTTTATGTAGATACAGAACAGCCGCAGGAGGTGTCTGCAATCCTGGAAGACGCCCCGGAGGATGTGCGGAGCGAGCTGAGCGAGTATGTCTCAGAAGGTCCGACGTTCAGCCTGGATGACAGCGAAGTGTTCGACGATGTACAGCAGCTGTCTCTGGAGTCTGACGGGGAAGCTATCTATTATACCACCGATGGCAGTGACCCGGACACATCCAGTCAGAAGTACTCAGAACCGATCCAGATCCCGGAAGGAACAACCACAGTATCTGCTATCTCTGTAAATGCAGCCGGCATTCCCAGTCTTCCGGTGGTAAAAGAGTACACAGTGGAATTCCCTATAGAGGATGCGCCGGCAGTGACACCCTCCACGGGTCAGTACGAGCAGCAGACACAGATCGTAATTCAGGTACCGGAGGGCTACACAGCCTACTATACGATGGACAAAAGTGATCCTACGGAAAAATCCACGAAGTATACAGGCCCCATTGACATGCCGGAGGGAAATACCATTTTCAAAGCAGTGCTGGTCAATGGCAAGGGAAGGCTGACAGGTGTTACAACAAGAAATTATGAGCTGGTGCTGAACTAGTATCTGACGGCGGAGGCAGACAGACTGCCTCCGCTATATTTGTCAAAAACAGGCGAAACTGCATAAAATAATGTGACGAAATAAAAAAGAGCTGATCAGATGAGCATGAAAGGTATCGATATCAGCAACCACCAGGCAGGCATCGACCTTGCCAGGGTTCCGTTTGACTTTGTGATCTGCAAGGCCACGGAAGGGACCGGCTTTGTGGACAGATACTGTGATGGATTTATACAGACAGCGCTTGGATTAGGAAGAAAGACAGGTGTGTATCACTACGCCACAGGAAAAAGCTCCGGCAGGGAAGAGGCAGCTTACTTCTACAGACAGATCAAAGGCTATGTGGGAACGTCTCTTTTGGCTTTGGACTGGGAGGGGAGAGCCGTGGAGAGAGGGCCTGCCTATGCGCTGGAGTTTCTGGACTCTCTCAGGGAACTGACAGGAGTCAAGGCGCTGATCTATATGAGTAAAAGCGTGTGCAGGACATACGACTGGAGCGCCGTAGCCGGCGGAGACTATGGACTGTGGTGCGCCCAGTATGCAGACAGTGATCCTACAGGATATCAGGAATCCCCCTGGACAGATGAGAAGGGAATGGGCGCCTTCCCTGCAATGGCAGTCTATCAGTACAGCTCCACGGGAAGACTGGATGGATATAGCGGCAATCTGGATCTGAACATTGCCTACATGGATGAGGCGGCCTGGGATCGGTATGCCAGTCCGGGCAAAGCCGGCGGGGAGCCGTCCGTTCCCCCGGCAGTAAAACCGGGGAATGCGGGAAAACTGAAAGTAGATGGCTCTTTCGGGCCGGCTACAGTCCGGAGGACACAGGAGTATTTTGGGACAGTGGCAGACGGAATTGTGAGTTTTCAGCCAATGTCCAACAAAAAGTACCTTCATTCTGCCTATGAGGGATGCTGGCAGTTTCTGAAGACAGGTTATGGCCCCGGCTCAGAGATGGTCCGGGCCATGCAGAGAGCATTCGGCGCGGCCGTGGACGGCTGGGCCGGGCGGGATACGGTCCTTCATATGCAGGCCTTTCTGGGTGTTGCCCGGGATGGCAGTATGGGGCCGAAGACGGTTTCCGCCTGGCAGTCCTGGCTGAATTCTCATTAAAAGCGGCGGAGGAATATACCTCCGCTGTCTGCCTTCTGGCTTTAAAAACAGAGTTGACATATAGGGAAATCTTGTGATATACTCAGTTTACAGATCAGCCGGAAATTCATTCCGGCAGTATATCTTATTTCTGACCGGCAGTGCACTGCTGCGTCTTCTGCGCGTGATCGCGCGGCATAATTCCGGAGCTCCACAGAACAGAGAATAAGACAGACGGAAGAAAAAGAAAATGTCAAAACTTTATTGACATTTGGGGGTAACTATAATACTATATTGTACATAGGAGCGAACATCCGTTCGTGTTGATAAGGAGAAAGAGATTATGGCAAGTGAAGATAAGAAGAAGGCACTGGATGCCGCTATAGCAAAACTTGAAAAAGATTTTGGGAAAGGCACGGTCATGAAGCTGGGCGATCCGAAGGCCCAGGTCCATGTGGAGACCATACCGACAGGCTCTCTGAGCCTGGATCTCGCGCTGGGGCTTGGCGGTGTGCCCAGAGGCCGTGTGGTTGAGGTGTATGGACCGGAGTCCAGTGGTAAGACCACCGTGGCTCTGCATATGATCGCGGAAGTGCAGAAGCGGGGAGGCATAGCAGGTTTCATTGATGCGGAGCATGCCCTTGATCCGGTGTACGCAAAGAATATTGGCGTGGACATTGATGAACTTTATATTTCCCAGCCGGACAGCGGTGACCAGGCACTGGAAATTGCAGAGACCATGGTCCGCTCCGGAGCTATGGATATCATTGTCATTGACTCTGTGGCCGCTCTTGTGCCCAGACAGGAGATAGAGGGAGATATGGGAGACAGCCATGTTGGCCTGCAGGCGAGACTTATGTCCCAGGCGCTGAGAAAGCTGACTCCTGTCATCAGCAAGTCCAACTGTGTGGTGATCTTTATCAACCAGCTCAGGGAGAAAGTTGGCGTTATGTTTGGCAATCCAGAGACCACGACAGGCGGACGCGCGCTGAAGTTCTACGCTTCCGTCCGCATGGATGTGAGAAGGACCGAGACTCTGAAGCAGGGCGGAGAGATCGTAGGAAACCACGTGCGCGTGAAGATCGTGAAGAACAAGATCGCACCTCCCTTCAAAGAGGCAGAGTTTGATATCATGTTCGGAAAAGGAATTTCCCGGGAGGGAGACATACTGGATCTTGCCACAGGCATTAACCTTGTCAGCAAGAGCGGTGCCTGGTATGCCTACAATGGGGATAAGATCGGACAGGGAAGAGAGAATGCCAAGAGTTATCTGACGGAGCATCCGGAGGTGATGGCTGAGCTGGAGGCGAAAGTGAGGGCTTACTATCATATCGACGGAAGTGAAAAAGAGACTGCGGAGAGCTCTGAGGCAGAGGAATAGAAGATGACAGTCACACAGATAGAAGCCATGTTCGGATCGAAATCCAAATACAGAGTGTATCTTGACGGACAGCCTGCCTTTGTTTTATACAAAGGCGAGCTGTCCCACTATCATATACGGGAAGGATATCCCCTGGGAGAAAAAGAGTACGGGGATATCCGTGACATGCTCATAAAACGTGCCCGAATGCGGGCTATGAAGCTTTTGGAGATGTCGGACCGCTCGGAGGAAGCACTGCGAAAGAAGCTGGCAGACGGCGGATACCCGGAGGAGATCGTAGAAAATGCCCTTTCCTATGTGAAGTCTTTCGGCTATGTGGATGACAGACGTCTGGCGGACCATATCGTGGCCAGCCGCAAAGGACAGAAGAGCAGGGCGGAGCTGCAGGCCTTCCTCCTCAGAAAGGGACTTTCCAGGGAGCAGGCACAGGAGGCACTTGAAAAGTCCTATACACAGGACGACGCAAAGGAGGCGATCCGGCGTTTGGCGGAGAAAAAGCACTATGATCCGGAGCGTTCAACACCCCAGGAAAAGCAGAAAATATGCGCCTATCTTGTGCGCAAAGGCTTCCGCTATGAGGACGTCCGTCAAGTGATACAAGTTTCTGACTGGAATGCTTGACATCTTTGTGAAAACAGTATAAAATTTAACTGTTGTATTTGTACAATGAAAATTTAATAAGGAGGTGCTCCTGTGCCGAATGTTATAATCATTGCTGTGGCTGTGGTTCTCGTGATAGCAGCAGCGGTTATCAGTCATTTCGTGACAGTCTCCAATCTGAAGAACAATGCAGAGTCAAAGATTGGAAGTGCGGAGACAAAGGCTCGCGAGATCATTGATGACGCGGTCAAGACAGCAGAGGCCAAGAAAAAGGAATCCCTCTTGGAAATTAAGGAAGAATCTATCAGAACAAAGAATGAGCTCGAGAAAGAAACAAAAGAAAGAAGAGCAGAGTTACAGCGTTATGAAAAGAGAGTCCTCTCCAAGGAGGAGGCTTTGGACAAAAGGTCCGATGCCATGGAGAAACGAGAAGCAGGGTTTACAGCAAAGGAAGAACAGCTCAAAGCTCGCGAAGCGAAAGTAGAGGAGCTGAGCAGACAAAGAGTACAGGAACTAGAAAGAATCTCAGGACTAACCTCCGAACAGGCAAAAGAATATCTGTTAAAAACTGTTGAAGAAGATGTTAAACATGACACTGCGAAAATGATCAAAGAGTTGGAAGCGCAGGCAAAAGAGGAGGCGGACAAGAAGGCGAAAGAATACGTTGTCACCGCCATCCAGAGATGCGCTGCTGATCATGTGGCAGAAACTACGATTTCAGTCGTGCAGCTCCCCAGTGACGAGATGAAAGGGCGGATCATCGGACGTGAAGGAAGAAATATCCGTACTTTGGAAACACTCACCGGTGTAGAGCTGATCATTGACGATACACCCGAAGCGGTTGTATTATCCGGGTTCGATCCGATCAGACGTGAAGTTGCAAGGATCGCACTGGAAAAGCTGATCGTGGACGGGCGTATTCATCCGGCAAGAATTGAGGAGATGGTGGAGAAGGCCCAGAAAGAAGTAGAAGCAGTGATCCGTGAGGAAGGAGAGGCGGCGGCGCTTGAAGTCGGTGTACACGGAATTCATCCGGAACTGATACGGCTTCTGGGAAGAATGAAATTCCGGACCAGCTATGGACAGAATGCGCTGAAACATTCTATAGAAGTTGCGCAGCTGTCAGGGCTTCTCGCAGGGGAGATCGGACTGGATGTCCGCATTGCGAAGCGGGCAGGGCTTTTACATGATATTGGCAAATCCATTGACCACGATGTGGAAGGATCACACATTCAGATCGGTGTTGAACTGTGCAGAAAGTACAAAGAATCACCGACCGTTATCAATGCAGTGGAAGCACATCACGGCGATGTTGAGCCGGAATCCCTGATCGCATGCATTGTCCAGGCGGCAGACACGATCTCTGCGGCAAGACCGGGTGCGAGAAGAGAGACGATTGAGACATACACAAACAGGTTAAAACAATTAGAAGATATCAGCAACCAGTTCAAGGGTGTTGAAAAATCTTTTGCTATTCAGGCAGGTAGAGAGATTCGTATTATGGTAGTTCCAGAGCAAGTATCTGATGCAGATATGGTATTACTGGCTAGGGATATTTCCAAGCAGATTGAATATGAGCTGGAATATCCGGGGCAGATAAAGGTGAATGTTATCCGGGAATCCAGGGTGACAGATTACGCCAAATAAATGTAAACCGAAAGCAGAAGACCAGCCTTAAAAGGCTGGTCTTTTTTTGCGGAAGATCTGATGAAAGCAGTAAAAGCGAAAGGAGAAAAGTATGAGTAAAGAGATAACAAGAATAGATCGAAAACTGGCATATGAGGGAGCCGTGATCAATGTCTACCAGGATACAGTCCAGTTCCCGGACGGGCACACGGCCAAATGGGACTATATCCATCATGACGGCGCAGCGGCAGTGATACCTGTACTTTCGGACGGGAGGATACTGATGGTAAAACAGTACAGAAATGCGCTTGACAGATATACGCTGGAGATTCCTGCCGGAAAACTGGACGATCCCCATGAAGAGGGGATTGTCTGTGCCTCCAGGGAGCTGGAGGAGGAGACCGGATACCGGTGTGAGCACCTGGAGCCTCTGCTTGTGCTTCGGACAACCGTGGCGTTCTGCAATGAGAGGATAGAGGTCTTTGCAGCCAGAGATCTGATCCCTTCAAAGCAGCACCTGGACGAGGATGAATTTATAGATCTGCAGGCCTGCACGCTGGCAGAACTGAAAGAGAAAATATTCGCAGGAGAGATACAGGACTCAAAGACAGTGGCAGCTATTCTCGCATATGCGGTAAAGTACAATAAAGAGTAGGACAGAGGGCATATTTCTTCCTCACGGGCATATAATGAAATATCTTTGCGACAGGAGGAAGGAAGAGTGGGTATGCGCGGTCACGGGAGGATATTCCTGTTTTTATGTCTGACAGGTTTTGTGGCAGGGATCCTGTACGCCAACATGGGGGCGCGGGATTACATACTGGCAACAGGAATATTCAGTGATTATTTCCTGGAACAGTACGCCCAGGCGGAAATCCAGACGCAGGACTATTTCTGGTATATACTGTCAGTCCGCACCGGGCTGCTGGCGGTCATCGCGCTATTGGGTCAGATGAAGAGGATACGCAGGTGGATCGTGTCTGCAGCATTGGTCTGGACAGGCTTCCTCGGCGGCCTCTTTTTCACAGCAGCAGTGATCAAGATGGGCCCGATGGGGATCGTGTTCTGCCTGGCAGCCATACTTCCGCAGGCCTCATTTTATATAGCGGGGTACGGGATTGTCCTCTGGTATTTTTACTCCTATCCGGGCTCAGCATGGAATTCTGCTAAAACCATAGGTACTATTCTGACGATTGGAGTTGGAATTATATCGGAAAGTTATTTAACTCCGATTTTTCTGAAAATATTTCTAAAAACAATTTGATTTTTTTGTTATTTCTTCGTATAATTTAGAGTATACGATGGGAGATAAAAAGTATGGAAAAAATAGTATTAGAGTATGTAGAGTATTTAAAAGAAGTGAAGGGAATTTCTCTGAACACGGAGATGGCATACAGGCGTGACCTTATGAAGCTTGTCCGTTACCTCGACTCGCAGGGAATTCATGAAGTGGGGCAGATTACTGCGACAAATCTAAATTCCTATATGCTTCACATGGAGAAGCAGAAGCTCACCAATACGACCATATCGAGAAACGTAGCTTCGATCAAGGGATTTTTTAACTATCTGTTTAAGAAAAAATATATAAAAGAAGACGTATCAGAGGGGCTGACCAGTCCGAAGATTGAGCGCAGAGAGCCCAAGAGTGCCACAAAGGAAGACGTGGAGAAGGTTCTTGCTGTTCCCAACGGGAAGACTCCCAAGCTTCTGCGGGACAAGGCTATGATCGAACTGCTGTATTCCACAGGTATCATGGTGGAAGAGCTCGTAAGTCTTAAGATACAGGATGTGAATCTGGAGATGGGGTATCTGCAGTGTCATTTCCCTGGAAACCAGAACGCATATCCGATCGACAAACAGGCACTGAAGGCTATGAAAGCGTATTTGAAAAATGGACGCGAGCCTCTGCTGAAGGGACATGGATCAGATGTGCTCTTCCCCAATATCAGCGGCAGGAAGATGAGCCGTCAGGGATTCTGGAAGATTCTGAAGGGGTATGCAGCCAAGGCTGGTATTGAGGGGACAATTACTCCCAGTATGCTCCGTCATTCTTAATAAAAGCAAACAAGAAAGTTCTTGTAAAGGACCGGCAGTCGGCAGACGGCCGGTCTTGTTATATGTATGTGAGAAAAATGAAAATATGTGTGAAACCTGTTGCATGTACGCAAGAATAGAGTTATAATATTGATAAATAATTAACAAAGCTGAATCAAAACAGCAAATCACAGAAAAGGAGATGCAGGAACAATGAGCAGATTTTGTTTACCAAGAGACATTTATCACGGAAAGGGAAGCCTGGAGGAACTGAAAAACCTGAAAGGCAAAAAAGCGATCCTTGTAGTGGGCGGCGGTTCCATGAAGCGTCAGGGTTTTTTGGACAGAGCGGTCAATTATCTGAAGGAAGCCGGTATGGAAGTTCAGACATTTGAAGGCGTGGAGCCGGATCCGTCTGTTGAGACTGTTATGAAAGGTGCAGAGGCAATGAGAGCTTTTGAGCCGGACTGGATCGTTGCCATGGGCGGAGGATCACCCATTGACGCTGCAAAAGCCATGTGGGCTTTCTATGAGTATCCGGATACAACTTTCGAGGATCTCTGCGTTCCCTTTAACTTCCCGGAACTGAGACAGAAAGCAAAATTTGCAGCTATCCCCTCTACATCAGGAACGGCTACAGAGGTGACAGCATTTTCCGTTATCACAAACTATCAGACTGGTGTGAAGTACCCGCTGGCTGACTTCAATATCACACCGGATATCGCCATTGTTGATCCGGATCTGGTAGCCGGACTTCCGGTAAAACAGGTTGCATACACAGGTATGGACGCGCTGACACATGCCATCGAGGCATATGTGTCCACACTCCACGGACCATTTACAGATCCTCTTGCACTGCAGGCGATTGAGATGGTGCTGGATTATCTGCCTGCATCCTACAACTGCAACATGGAGGCGAGAGAGCAGATGCACTATGCACAGTGCCTGGCCGGAATGGCATTCTCCAATGCACTCCTCGGCATTGTTCACTCTATGGCACACAAGACAGGGGCTGCCTTCTCCACAGGACATATTCCGCACGGCTGCGCAAACGCTATCTATCTGCCCTACGTGATCAAGTACAACGCAAAGGATGCGACAGCGGCCAAGAGATATGCAGAGATCGCCCGGAGAATGGGACTGCCGGGAACATCTGAGAAAGCGCTCATCAACAGTCTGTGTGAGAAGATCGATGAGTTCAATGTCAGACTGAACATTCCGAAGACGCTGAAAGAGTTCGGCATCAATGAAGATGAGTTCAAAGAGAAAGTTGCGAATATTGCAGAGCTGGCTGTGGGCGATGCATGTACAGGTTCCAATCCGCGTGCCATTGATCCGGCTGCCATGGAGAAACTGCTCACATGTACATATTATGGAACAGAAGTTGACTTCTAAAATAATCTTACAGCAGCTATACAAGATCATGCGGACGGGCGCCCTCCAAAAGGCGCCTGTCTCATTTTAAATTATTAAAACAAAATAAGGGATAAATCATTGCTATTTCTCCATATTTGGATTATTATAAAATAAGTTTGATGATTAGGAGGATGCGAGATGTATAAGATACGGAAAGCTGAAAAACTGGCTGATAAGATCTATCTTATGGATGTAGAGGCGCCGCGTGTCGCAAGGCACTGTGAGCCAGGGCAGTTTGTGATAGTGAAATTGGATGAAAAGGGAGAAAGAATTCCTCTGACGATCTGCGACTATGACAGAGAGGAAGGGACCATCACCATTGTATTCCAGACGGTTGGTGCATCTACAGAGAAATTTGCAGCTCTGAAGGCAGGGGATGCTTTTCAGGACTTCACAGGACCCCTCGGATGTCCCTCTGAATTAGTCCATGAAGATATAGAGAGCCTGAAGCAGAAAAAGATCCTCTTTGTGGGAGGCGGCGTGGGTTCTGCCCCTGTCTATCCCCAGGTAAAATGGCTGAAAGAGCATGGTGTTGACGCAGATGTCATCATCGGAGCCAAGACAAAAGATATGCTCATTCTGGAAGATGAGATGAAGGCTGTGTCCGGGAATTACTATCCATGTACAGATGACGGCACATATGGACATGCAGGCATGGTCACAAGCATGATCGAGGAGCTGGTAAATGGAGGCAATAAGTATGACCTCTGTGTTGCCATTGGACCGGTGATCATGATGAAATTCACCTGTCTGCTCACAAAGAAACTGGGGATCCCGACTGTTGTCAGCATGAATCCCATCATGGTAGACGGAACAGGAATGTGCGGCGCCTGTCGTCTTCACGTGGGCGATGAGATCAAATTTGCCTGTGTAGATGGTCCGGAGTTTGATGGACATCTTGTGAATTTTGACGAGGCCATGAAGAGACAGCAGATGTACAAGACCCAGGAGGGCCGTGCGATGCTGAAATTGCAGGAAGGCGATACCCATCATGGCGGATGCGGCAACTGTGGAGGTGACGAATAATGGCTGATATGTTTAAAAGAGTTCCTGTCAGAGAGCAGGATGCGAAAGTAAGGGCGACAAACTTTGAGGAAGTATGTTACGGATATAATAAAGAAGAGGCAATGGAGGAAGCAGCTCGCTGCCTCAACTGTAAGAATGCAAAGTGTATCCAGGGATGTCCGGTATCTATCAATATCCCGGGATTTATCTCAAAGGTAAAAGACGGCGATATTGAGGGCGCATACAAGGTGATCGGTGAGTCCTCTGCCCTGCCGGCGATTTGTGGACGTGTATGTCCGCAGGAGTCCCAGTGCGAGTGCAAATGTGTCAGGGGCATTAAGGGAGATCCCGTCTCCATCGGAAAGCTGGAGCGTTTTGTGGCTGACTATGCCCTTGAAAATGATATCAAGCCCCAGAAAGCCGAGAAGATGAACGGACATAAAGTAGCTGTCATCGGTTCCGGCCCGTCAGGTCTTACCTGCGCCGGCGATCTTGCCAAGCTGGGATATGAGGTGACTGTATTTGAGGCTCTCCATGAGCTTGGAGGCGTGCTTGTGTACGGCATTCCTGAGTTCCGTCTTCCAAAAGAAAAGGTTGTGAAGAAAGAGATCGAGAAAGTAAAAGAGCTGGGCGTTAAGTTTGAGACAAATGTTGTGATCGGAAAATCCACAACAATTGACCAGCTGATGGAAGAAGAGAATTTCGAGGCTGTATTTATCGGTTCCGGAGCAGGACTTCCCATGTTCATGGGCATTCCGGGAGAGACAGCCAACGGCGTGTTCTCAGCCAATGAGTACCTGACAAGAAGCAATCTGATGAAGGCGTTTGACGATTCTTACGATACACCCATCGCGGCCGGCAAGAAAGTGGCTGTTGTGGGCGGTGGAAACGTGGCTATGGATGCAGCCAGGACAGCGCTTCGCCTGGGTGCTGAAGTACATGTTGTATACCGCAGGAGCGAGGCAGAACTTCCGGCCAGAGTAGAGGAAGTTCACCACGCAAAAGAAGAGGGCGTTATCTTTAACCTGTTGACAAATCCAAAAGAAATCCTCGTAGATGAAAACGGCTGGGTAAAAGGCATGAAAGTAATCAAGATGGAGCTTGGTGAGCCGGATGCATCTGGAAGACGCCGCCCCATCGAGATCCCGGGATCCGAATACGAGATTGAGGTAGATACAGTGATCATGTCTCTTGGAACATCTCCGAATCCGCTGATCGCTTCTACTACAGAGGGTCTGGAGACAAACAGGAGAAGATGTATCGTGGCTGAGGAAGAGAACGGACAGACTTCCAAAGCCTGTGTATTTGCCGGCGGAGATGCAGTGACAGGAGCAGCCACAGTTATCCTTGCCATGGGCGCAGGAAAAGCAGGAGCCAAAGGTATCCACGAGCTGCTGTCACAGAAATAAAAAGTAAAAGGCAGTATAAGAAAAGAGCTGATCGGGAGAGGGATCGGGTTTGTACCGGGCCTCTCCCTTTTGTATATACTGGATTTCAGGTGTTGTCCCGGAAAGTCAGGCGCTTAAGGAGGAACAGAGCAGATGAAGATCACATTGATCACAGTGGGGAAAATAAAAGAAAAATATCTGAAGGATGCCATTGCCGAATACAGCAAGCGCCTTAGCCGATATTGTAAGCTGGAGATCATTGAGGTGGCAGATGAGAAGACACCGGACCAGGCCAGCGAGACTGTAGAGGAGGGGATCAGGGCAAAAGAAGGAGAGCGGATCCTGAAGTACATAAAAGATGATATGTATGTGGTCACTCTGGAGATTGGCGGCAAGATGCTCTCCTCCGAGGAGCTGGCAGAGAAGATCAACTCCCTTGGACTTGCGGGAAAGAGCAGCATAGCCTTTGTGATCGGCGGCTCCATAGGCCTGGGAAAAGAAGTGCTGTCAAGGTCTGACTATGCACTCAGTTTTTCAAAAATGACATTCCCGCATCAGCTTATGCGGGTGATCCTGCTGGAGCAGGTGTATCGGAGTTACAGGATCATCAGTGGATCACCATATCATAAATAAGTGCGGTTTTTTCGCAGTTGGGTGCGATATGGCGTGAGGTAATGGATAATTTATAAATGATTTGGAAAGAGAGTGGACAGATGATGTTCCGCTCTTTTTGTATGGGTAAGAAAGACAATGACAGGGAAATAAACGAATGGTATAATGAAGTAAACTGGGACGACAGATTGGAAGTTATCAAGGTGTTTTTATGAAAGGAGTTGAAAGTATGAATTTCTTTGAGATAGTACTTACATTGGCAATTTCTTTGGGTGCAGTAGTATGGGGCGTGAATATTTATAATCAAAAGGGTACTTGGTTTCTTGCTGGATGGAATACAATGAGTAAAGAAGAAAAAGCAGCATACAATGAAAAAGCAATATGTCATTTGTTTGGAAAATGTGTTGTTTTCTGTGGAATAGGAGCATTTCTTTTATTATATGGGAGCTTTAATCACAATGATTATATTTTATGTGTTGGACTTGGTATAATTGCAATAATGATTATTCTATCAATTATAATACCAAAGATAAATTCTAAAAAATATCGTCAGTACAAATCCTAACTTGTAAAGGAGTAAAAAGTATATGATTTTATATCATGGAAGCAATGTTATAGTCCAAGAACCGCAGATATTGGGAAATGGTTTTTACAAAGATTTTGGATACGGTTTTTACTGTACAATTTTAGAAAAGCAGGCAAAACGCTGGGCTTTGACAAAACGAAGAAAGCATATTGTGAGTTTTTATGAATATTTACCTGATAAGGACCTGAACATAAAAAAGTTTAGTGAGATGACAGAGGAGTGGCTGCAATTTGTTGTAAACTGTCGGCTCGGTTTAAAACATGATTATGACATTGTTGAGGGACCAATGGCGGATGATACAATCTGGGATTATGTTGAGGATTATATGACTGAACAAATTTCGAAAGAGGCTTTCTGGGAACTGGTTAAGTTTAAGTATCCGACACATCGGATTGTATTCTGTACAGAGAAGGCATTACAGACTATCAAATTTGAAGGGAGTTATTCGCTATGACAAACAAATTTTTCCCGGAAGAGCAGATAACCGAGAATGATCTTTATTTTCTATGTTATATGATAGAACGTGTTGCAAGGAAATTGCATCAGAAAAACAAATATGTTGTTAATTCTATAACGAAAGATGAGTGGGTGCGTCTGATCAGCCTGGCTAATGTACTCCATTGTGAGAATCCTCTGAAAATTGAAGATGAATGGATTGAAGAGTATAAGCTGGTAAAAGGAAATTTTGATATAACGAATGTGGATTTGGAACTGGTAGACGAGATCCCATCAGAAATACAGATGGGGAAAGTATATACAAGACTGATTCTGTCAACGCTACAGCCGGAGGAAGACTATATTGATGGAATGATCCGAGTATATAATGATGAAATATGTGACACGATTGATAATTACAACAGCAGTGCATATTATGAACCGTCTTATGTAATAACAAGAGCCTATAATAATGGAGGATTTTAAAGAGCAGATGATCGCATTTGGAAGTGATATGGTGTGAGATAGTAAGGCATGTAAAGTATTTGGAAAGAGAGTGGACAGATGGTGTTCCGCTCTCTTTTCGTAGGAACTAGAAATGAAATGACAGGGAAATAAACGAATGGTATAATGAAGAAAAATCAGTCGGCTGATTTGAATGGGTAAGGGGGATGAGCTTGTGAAAAAATTAAGTGAAGACGCTGAAAAAATAATGGCGGAACGATTTGGAAAAGATACAATCATTGCATTGGCAACAGTGGAAAATGAGGTACCCTTTGCGCGTTATGTAAATGCTTATTATGAGAATGGTGCATTTTATATTATTACATATGCACTTTCAAATAAAATGAAGCAAATGGAAAGCAACTCTACTGTTGCAATAGCTGGTGAATGGTTCACGGCACATGGAAAGAGTATCAATTTGGGATATTTTGGTAAAGAGGAAAATAATTGGATTGCCGACAAATTGAAAAATGTGTTTTCTGAGTGGATCGACAATGGACATAATGATTTTGATGATGAGAATACTATAATTTTATGCATAGAATTAACAGATGGACTGTTACTTTCACATGGAATAAGGTATGAGTTTTAGTCTTCGGTTTTCGGTTTGTATGGCAAGTGATAAATGTTCATTATATGATTGGAAATGTTAGAAGAACTTATGAAAAAATCAGTTTAGCAAACTAGACAAAAGCAAATAGAATTTTGTGAAGGATGATATGAAGTGAACTATGATAAAAGATTTTCTGATAAGGCGATCAATTATTTGGAGAGAGTGAAAAAAACAGGAATAGAGAATAGACAAGAATTAGACGAATTATCCCGTCAAGCATATTCTGATTATAGGGGCGGGATGCTTTCTGAAAAAGAATATGGCAGTATATATGCGCTTCTTATGGAATACCGATATCCAAGGTGACAGGGACATTTTCGCTTAATGCAGAGGATGAAGAATTATATCGATGGAATATTCGGGTGTACAATGATGAAATATAATAAGTAGGGATTGGCGTATTTATATGGATTTGGAAGAGAGTGGACAGGTGAAGTTCCACTCCCTTTTTGTATGAGTGAGAAATAAAATGACAGGGAAATACAGAGAGTGTTATAATAAGCTAAAGTGGCTTGACAACTTGGAATTTATCTGCACACAAGATTATATTGATATTGATCCTTTATATTTGCATGAACTGGAAATTTCGTTTTCCAGGAGAGAAGGTGGCTCGATGAATAATCAGTTTATACAAAGGGTGATTTTCAATTGGGATAAAATTGATAACAACAGTTACTTGAAGAAAATAGAAGCGTTTAAGGGAATTGAGAGACTTGATTTTAATAAGCCGGTTACTTTTTTTGTTGGAGAAAATGGCAGTGGTAAATCAACATTACTGGAAGCCCTTGCTGTAGCCTATGGATTTAATCCAGAAGGTGGAACAAAGAATTATGTTTTTTCTACATATGATACGCACTCAGAATTGTATGATGCAATAACCATTTCCAGAGGATACAGGAAAGAAAAATGGGGCTATTTCCTTAGGGCTGAAAGCTTCTATAATGTTGCAACGCAGGAAGAGGAGTATGCAGATGCAAGTCACCCCTCAGCTAAATATCACAAAATGTCACATGGAGAGAGTTTCCTGGCACTAGCGCAGAATAATCTGCGGGCAAATGGTTTATATCTTTTTGATGAGCCGGAAGCAGCATTGTCTCCTCAGAGACAGCTTACATTGTTAATGGAAATACATAGGTGCGCAAAGGAAGGGGCACAGTTTTTTATAGTTACGCATTCCCCCATTCTATTAGGGATACCCGATGCCGATATATACAGTTTTGACAATGGAAGAATACATTTATGTGAGTACGAGGAAACAGAAAGTTATCAAGTTACAGAAATGTTCATAAACAATAGACTTTTATTACTGGACAGACTATTAAAGAGGGACAGCTTATAAAGAATCAGAAAACCTGGAATTGTGGAGGATAAATAAAAATGTTTCAAGAATTAGGAATTAGTGCCGGTACAGCGATCATTGTACTGATTGCATTATATTTTGTTATTAAATGGGCTGTAAAAAATGGAATAAAAGAAGCTTATAAAAATATAACAGGTAAAAAGCTATCAGAAGATTTACAACTTGAAGCACTACTGAAAAAAGAGAATGGTGAAGACAATGAATAAAATGATTGCATATTGTGGACTGAATTGTGAAAACTGTGATGCATATCTTGCGACAATTAATGATGACCAGGAGTTGCGAATAAAAACGGCAAAGCAATGGGCTGAACTGAATCATGCACCTATTCTTCCCGAACATATTAACTGCCAGGGGTGTCGTGTCGACGGAGCGAAAACTGTATTTTGTGATAGTATGTGCGGTATTCGTCAGTGTGCATTGAAAAAGGGCGTTGCTACTTGTGGCGACTGTCTGGATTTAGAAAGCTGTCCTACTGTTGGAGCGATCCTGGAGAACAATCCGGCTGCTTTGAAGAATTTGAAAGAATGAATGAAGCAAAGTCTTTGGACAGGGAGTGGACAGAAGATGCGGCGACAGGATATCAGAGAGACAGTTTATAGATATATTGCGGAACAAATGAATTGCAGCATGCAGGATTTACATACGGGTGAAACGGTTTTTATTGAGGATGCTACGAAACCAGAGAAGTATATAAAAATTCTCAGTGTTGGAGATACAGATATTATTACGTTGTCTTCAGATATGTTTTCTGATGGAAAGAGGCACCTTGACGGAAAAAGCCGGGATGAGCTATATGAAAGTCATTATGTGTTTGGTCAGACACTTTATTATGTCCCGGATATGAACCAGATGGAACGATTGCCTTTTATTGAAGGCTATACGTATGAATTAGTCGTTGCCGATGAAATACGGAAACTATATGGGATAAAAGGATTTGATAATTCACTGTCATTCGATGAAAATGGCAATACTTCGACATGCATTGTTCTCTACGCTAAGAAAGATAAGGATATTATTGCATTAGCAGGGGCGTCCTATGTAAATAGCGAACTGCGGGAAGTTGGAATTGATGTTAAGAAGGAGTTTCGAGGGAAAGAACTGGCTTCTCTACTGGTACGTAATCTGACTGTTGAAATATTGAAACAAGGGAAAATACCGTTTTACAGTGCTTCAGTAACCAATATCGCATCACAGGCAGTTGCCATCCGAAGCGGTTATATGCCTTTATGGACGGATACATTTGGTGTTCGGGATATTTCATTTTGCAAATAGCAGGAATAAAAGTTTAGATCTGAAATGGAGAGGTGTTTTATGAGACGAGAGTTAGGAATTGCCCGCTGTGGCCTTGCCTGTTGTTTGTGCTCTGAAAATGAGACGTGTGCCGGCTGCGATTCGGGCGAATGTCCGGATAAGGAGTGGTGTGAAAACAGGAAATGTTCAATTTCTAAAGGGATTGAGCATTGTTATGAGTGCAAGGATAAATGCACAAAAGGCTTGTTAAGTAAAATAAAACCATTTGCATTCACAGAATTTGCCAGAAGGTATGGAGAGGATTACCTTTTGGACTGCCTTGAAAGGAATGAGAAAAATGGAGTGATTTATCACCGCGAAGGCATAAATGGTGATTATGACGATTTCGATGACATGGACGCGCTGATAGAATATATAAAAACCGGACATAGATAGATCTGGAATTGCTTTTGTATGGACAAAGGCAGGTAACAGCTTTTGATCAGAAGGGGAATTATGGAATTGATTCAAATTATCATTCTTGTACTGATTATATATATTCCAGTAATTGTATTGATTTCACTCATACGCGCACTTTTTAGTACCAGGAAAGGGAAGGCAAATGCCAAAGAAAAGTTCAAGGATACTTTCCTGCATTTTTTCCTGGAACTATTAAATCCGTTTAACTGGTTTTTATGAGATAAACAGCTATAATGACAGCCCTATGGATACTTCCATATATATGAAACTTAATTTATGAATCCTAATTTATAGAGGGGTTGAAAATGGCAGATGATATTCAAAAGTGTTTAGAGATATACCAAGAGCAACTCAATAATGGCTATATACGAGTGGCATACGTAACTTTGACAAAGTATGTTGCAGAGCTAAAAGCAAATTTCCCCAAAGCGTATACGACGAGCAGTGTTGCATTTGGTTATCTCTACTATACATATTTTTATTTCACTAATGGCTATTTGAAAAATAAAAATCTAAAATATTCTGTTTTAGAAGTGATTTTAGAAACTAAAATAGATTTTAGCGATAAAGAAAATATGACCCAAAATGTCATTAATCGCGCAGGATCGGGATCTTGAGGATTGGAGGAGTGGTTATGAATAATGGAATATATTTCATCATCATGTGGTCAGCAGCCGTACTGTTTATACTCATTGGTATTTATGCCATGAACAGGAAAAAGCCCATGTGGCTTTGGGGCGGTGTTCAAATTCCTGAATCAAAGATAAAGGATGTAAGAGCCTATAATCATGCAATAGGTAAGATGTGGTGCGTTTGTGCCATCCCCCTGTTTATAGGAGGGATTATTGCGTTCTTTTCACCAGCTTATTCGGTTTTGATCTTTGCGCTGACCTGTACTGTGGGCATCGCTGTGATTGTCTGGAGGTATCATAAAATAGAAGAAACATATTTTGTAAGCTGAGTTGGAATGAATTGCCTTATTTGTATTACTGTCAAAGGATTTTGACAGCATTTTTACTGGTATGTCAACAAAATTTGATTGATATATAACATCACTTTAATTATGATTTGGATACCAGGAGATGAAAAAGATGGAGCTTGGTAAACAGATAAAAAAATATCGGGCGGAAGTAAATCTGTCACAGGAAGAACTGTCAGAAAGAGTTTCTGTATCAAGGCAGACCATTTCAAATTAGGAGAATGAAAATGACAGGGGAATAATCAGATGATATAATAGAGAAAAGCAGTCCGCACCATTATTAGATGCAGATGAGAAAGTCGTTATTACAAAATATACATTTATTATACGCCGGAAGGTGGTGTGGAATATGATGCGTCAGAATTTTAAGGATTGGGCAGACCGGGAGTTTGGCTATCCGATTCCACAAGAATATCTCTCTTTTTTAGAGAAGGGTGAGCCTGAGCCAGCAGGAAGAAAATACTATGTCACTGATGAAGGGAATGCGCTGGAAATATCAGAATGGTTCACGCCGGACAACATACCGGTAATATATAAAAACTGCCGGGAGGAAAAAATGATAGAGGAGTATCAGCTGCCTGTGCTGGAGAGCTGTGGCTGCACTGTTGTACTAAGCTGCAATTCTGACAAAGACACATATGGACATGTTCTGCTGAGGACTTCCACAGGATACTATGATGAAAGCATCAATGAAAATATTTATGAGGAACCAGAATTTGTTGCGGAGAACTTTGCAGTCATTATATGCAATCTGAAGGATGCCGAAGAACTGGAAGAAATGGGGCTTTTATGATCAGACAGCGTTAAGAGCGGGGGCTGTGAAAGGTCTGTTCATGGCAGAGAATGCCTTTGAGGGGCGGGTGTAAGTTGAAGGTTACAGGTACGAAGGGATACGTGCAGATTGAAGATGATAATGGAAACATTGCAAGGTTTGACGGGGAAGCCTGCCTTGGGAGCTTTTATGCATACGCTGATTCTGTCCGTTGGATCCGGCATGCGGGAGAGGCGACGGATCAGGACAGGCTTGATCTGATCTATAAAGCTACCCGGTATGGAAAGAACTGTGGTAAAAAAGTACTCTTTTTTGATGATGACGGTAAAGTCCTGTTTGAAACGGAACTCGGGCTAAAAACGGAAGTATACTGGTCAAAAACCTATTATGTCATTGTGGCTGTGGCAGTTTTCTCTCTTATTTTCCCGGTGGTGCTGATTACAGTGCTGGATATTGCAAGTCTGATGTTTTCTATAGTATTCGCCAGTGTATCTGTTCTGCTGGCCAGCCCGTTTCTTGCCTGGGGATTCCGGATATGGCGGTTCCGGGTAACAACTGAGGGTGCCATTGTAACTGTCAGACCCACAGCAGGAAGAGAATACACTTTCCATGTGGATGAAGTGACCAGGATCATCCGGAAGACCAGGATAGATTCCGGCTGGGAGACAATGAAAAAGATCAAAGTTTACACAAAAACCAGACATATGTCACTAAATGACAATATGACAGGAATCGAGGATATGGACGCATATTTTTTGCGGCATACCGATCCGGATAAAATCATTACGAAGAGAAGGAAATGACAGATGAGCTGTAAGTGAGGGAAGAACATATGCGCACAGAGGAAGAAATGTTTCATATCATTATCAACACTGCCAGGTCCGACGACCGTGTGCTGGCGGCGTATCTGAAGGGATCAAGGGCAAACCCCAATGTTCTCAGGGACATTTACCAGGATTTTGATATTATGTATGTGGTGAAGGAGACGGAAAGTTTCCGCGCGAATCTGTCGTGGATGGATCCCTTTGGCAAGGTCATTCTGAAGCAGGAGCAGGATGATGTGTTTGGATACGGCGATCGCTTTGGCCTGCGCAGCCACTATGATAAGACATATTCCTGGCTGCTCATATTTGAAGACGGCAACCGCATTGACATCGGCGTCGAGACAGTGGAGGCCATGCGGGAAGGGAGCAACAGAAACAAGCTTTTTCTCCCGCTTCTGGATAAAACAGGATGTCTTCCCAAGCTGCCGCCACCGACAGATGAAGACTTTTATGTCCGAAAGCCCGGAGAGGAGCAATTTCGGGGATGCTGCAATGAATTTTTCTGGTCTCTTTGTGATGTGGCAAAGGGGATCTTCCGGGATGAACTTCCCTTTGCCATGACGACCTATTATGCACAGCCCCACCATATGCTTGAAATTATGCTGGGGTGGTATATAGGGAGCAGGACAGACTATTCGGTCTCCTGCGGCAAGCAGAATAAATATTTTAAACGGTATCTTCCGGAAACGATCTACCGGCTATACCAGCAGACGTTCCCTGACAGCAGCTATGCGCATTTCTGGAAGTCCATGGACGCTTCCTGCCGTCTGTTTCGCGAAACGGCAGTTCTGGTGGCAGAGAGCCTTGGCGTGGTATATCCGGAGGAGTACGAGCAGGGCTTCATAACCTATGTGAAAGCAGTGTCCGGCGGCTCCGGAGCAGACTACTAACCCGATGGACCTGTAAAGAGAATATAGGAGATTGCACGATGAAGAAAATGGATGAAAACAAAAATTCTGACAGCGGCATTGCAATCGGGATTAGTCTGGGCCTTGTTTTCGGGCTGCTGACAGACAATCTGGCACTGGGGCTTGCGCTTGGAGTTGCATTTGGATGCGTGATAAGCGGGAAAAAAGAATGAAAAGATAAAATAAAGGAGGGGCGGATATGAATTGCTATGACAGTGATCTGCAGCGCTTGCAGCAGAAGATCATGGAGAAAAAGAGGCTGGATGCAAAATATGCAGATCTTCTGGAGCAGCAGAAAGAACTGGAAGAGCGGACTGCGGAGCTTGAAAAGATCATGCTGGACGAGCAGGAGGATGTGGACAGGCTGAACGGGCGAAGCCTGGCGGCATTCTTTTACAGGGTTTCCGGCAGGGCGGAAGAGAAGCTTTCCAAAGAAGAGGAGGAGGCCCGGGCTGCTGCCTTGAAATTTGATGCGGCATATGGTGAACTGCAGGCGGTAAAGAAGGATATTGATCATTGTGAAAGAGCTCTCTCCCAGATTCGGAAGGCCAGGGAAGAGTATGACCGGCTGCTGGAAGAAAAAAAGAAACAGATCAAAGAGCGAGGAGACGGTGCAGCGGCCAGGATCCTGGAGCTGGAGCAGCGGCTTGCGTTCCTGGAAAACCAGCAAAGAGAAGTGAGTGAGGCTCTGGAAGCAGGACAGAAGGCTTACGACATTGCGGAGCAGGTGGTGGATAAACTGGAGCATGTAAAGGGATGGAGTACAGTTGACCTGATCGGCGGGAGCATTCTGACAGATGTTGTGAAATACAACGGGCTGAATGAGATACAGGAAATGACAAAGGAACTCCAGGGAGCCCTGCGGGGCTTTCGGACAGAACTGGCGGACGTGAAAGAGGAGATTTCCGGAGATATCCAGATAGATCTGGGAGGTTTCCTTACCTTTGCCGACTACTTCTTTGACGGTCTCCTTGTTGACTGGGTCGTCCACGACAAAATCAAAGAAGGGTTGGACCGGGCACGCCGGACCAGAGGACGGATTGGTAATGCCATGGATAGCCTTATTCGGGTGGTGGAGACCTGTGGGGCCAGGCAGGAGAACCTGGCACAGGAACTGGAGCAGATTGTGCTGCATGCGGGTGAGCAGGAGAAAAGCGCACTGCCAGAGCAGCCATAAAGAAGGAGTTCTTCAAAAGCAGGATATAAAAGCCATATACCAGGCATAGGAAAATGCGGTGGTATATGGCTTTTAAAAAGTGTGATTATTCGTAAATCCCGTTGATAGTCACCGTGAACACAGCAGCCTTTCCGTTCAGGTCCTCTACGCCGTAGTCCTCGGGGAAGGTGACATTGACTTCCACTGTGTCGCCCGGATGGGCACCGATGAGCTGGTCTTCAAAGCCGTCAATGTAGGAGCCAGAGCCGATCACCAGGTCTGTGCCTGCGCCGTCTGTGCTTCCGCCTTCAAATTCCACACCGTCCACCGTTCCTACATAGTCAATGTTGACTGTGTCGCCACTCTCTACAGTGAGTGATGTGTCAGTTGAGTAGGAGGTGCTGCCCGTCTCATCGCTGCTGGTGTCCGCTGTGTCTGTGCCGGAGGTGCCTTCTGCGGTTCTGCCGGAAGATGAGTCGTCCCCGGATGAGCGGGAAGAGAGGGCTATGACTGCAATGAGAAGGATGACGGCAAGACAGGGAACTGCTATGGTGAGGAATTTTTTGAGCTTGCGTATGCGTTCTTTTTTGCGGCGTTCCTGTGCTCTGCGCTGCTGTGCCATTTTTCGATTTTCTTTTTTCATTGTGTACTCTTACCTCGTTTCGTTAAAAATGTCTTTTATTATTTTACAGGGAAAATATGATCAATCTGTGATTTCCGGGAGGAAAATAAGAAAAATCAGGGCTTGTGCGTGGAGGAGCGCTGTGCTATGATGGAAAAAGCAAAATAAGGGAGGTGGCTTGATGTCGGCTATTCGCTAATAAAAAGGACAACGGATTTTGTCTCATCTATATTATGGAGATGGGTTTATTTGTTGTATCTGTCTGCGGATAGTGGCATCAGGCTGGCTTTTGATTAAAAGGCAGTTCTATTTACTGTGGAAAAGTGAAGTCTGATACAGAACAGGACAGATATGCGGATAACCCGGATGGAAGGGTTGTCTTTTTTTTGTGGTCATAAAAGATGCAGAATACAAAATCAGAGGAGAAAGATCATGAAAGAAGAAAAAGAATACAGATGTCCCTGCTGCGGCTGGATATCAGACTTACAGGATAAAGAACCCTGGCCGGATCACTGCCCCAACTGCCTGTCAGGCATACACAGTGCAGACGAGGAGGGAGAGCCATGCGGCGGTATACTGGAGCCGGTGGGGATCTGGGTGAGAGAGAACGATGCCTGGGAGATCGTGGAGAGATGCCGGTTTTGCGGAGAGATGACCACTGTGGAGATGTCGGAGAAAGACAATCTCATAAAAGTGATGTCCATTGCCTCCAGACCTCTGTCCTCACCGCCTTTTCCCATTGAGAGGCTGGAAGAGCTGACAAGGATCATGGGCGGACGAGGAGAGCTCAGAAGAAGAGAAGGAGAAAAGAAAAATGAACAGAGAAAATAAAAAGCGAAAATATGACAAGAAATATTTCCGGACGCATCCCTGTATGGATCCTTTTACGTGCAAGGTGTGCGGGTGGCCGGTCGTGCCTGCGGGAGCTGGAAGCAGCCACAGAAATCACTGTCCCAACTGCCTGTACAGTCTGCATCTGGACAGGGAGCCGGGAGACCGGGCATCAGACTGTCACGGCCGGATGGAGCCCATAGGCGTGTGGGTCAGAAAGAATGGAGAGTGGGCCATCATACACCGCTGTCTGCGCTGCGGAAAGATCGGATCAAACCGCATTGCGGCAGATGATAATCCTATGAAGCTTATGGCGCTTGCCATGCGGCCCTTTGGGAGCAGCGCTGTCTCACGGGAAGAGATCCGGGATATGACAGTATCCATGGAAAGCTAGGCAGCGGATTCGGGAAAAAAGATGATTGCGTGAGAGTGATATTGTCTATCCCGTGAATTGAGGGTATAATAAATAAGACAAAACGAGAGGAGCCTTAAGATGTACGAGACCTGTATTTTTGACCTGTATGGTACGCTGGTGGATATACACACAGACGAAAAGAAAGAAGAACTGTGGGAAAAACTGGCTCTCTTCTATGCGTTTTACGGAGCTTTCTACACGCCCGGGGAGCTGCGGGAGGCTTACGGCAGGCTGACAGAAGAGCTGAGCGCAGGAAAACGAGGAGTTAGAAAAGATGCCCATGAGGCGTTCCCGGAGATACAGATCGAGGATGTCTTTGAGGCTCTGTTCCGCGCAAAGGGCGTGCAGGCAGATGAGCCCCTTGTGAGATATGCGGGACAGTTTTTCCGCATCCTTTCCATGGACCGCCTGCGGCTCTATGAGGGAACAAAAGAGATGCTCCAGGCTCTGCGGGAACATGGGAAGAAGATATACCTTCTGTCAAATGCCCAGAAGATTTTTACGGAGTATGAGATGCAGGCCCTGGGACTCACTCCCTTTTTTGACGGCATTTTTATCTCGTCGGAGTATGGCTGCAAAAAGCCGGACATGGCTTTTTATGAGACACTTCTTTCTGCCTGCGGTGTAGCCAGAGAGACAGCGGTTATGACGGGAAATGACGGAACCTGCGACATAGAGGGAGCGAAACAGGCCGGGCTTGCCACGGTCTACGTGCGGACCGATATCTCTCCGGACGAGCCTTTGCCGGAGGCAGACTATGTTCTGGAGCAGATGGATATGAAAAAGCTTAAGGATATCCTTCTTGGACAGAAGAACTGACAGGAAAACAAAAGAGGAAAATAAGATGAAAGAAAAATGGATGAGCAGTATCATGGCGGGTGTGTTCATTTCCATGGGCGCCATGACCTATCTTGCGATCCCCAATACGTTGGTGGGAAGTCTCTTTTTTGCGGTGGGCATCCTCCTTGTCCTTAATCTTCACAACATGCTTGTGACAAGGGTCTGCCCTCTGCTGGTGTATGACGGGAGATATGGCTGGGGAGATGTGGCCATTGCCTGGGCGGGAAACGGCATCGGGACGCTGGCTGTGGCGGCCGCTGTGCAGGGGACGAGATTTAAGGAGACCATCCGGGAACCCCTTGCCAGGATCAGCGAGACAAAACTCCAGGACGGGCCTTTGAGTCTGTTTATTCTGGCTGTGTTCTGCGGCTTCTTTGTGGCCTTTGCCGTTCTCATCGGCGCCAGGTATGAAAATGGCTCTTTTGCCCAGATCTTCTATGTGTGGCTTTTTATCACCGCCTTTGTATTCTGCGGGTTTGAGCATATTGTGGCGGACATGTTTTACCTGTCCTGCTGCTGGCTCCAGTTCGGGATCAATGGACTGGAGGCCTTGAAGGTACTGGCCTTTGTCACGGCAGGAAATCTGGCCGGCGGCATGTTTATCGCCTGGGCGGTCCGCAGCCTGGATCAGAGAAAGGGCAGCGGCGGTTCAGAGAGAAAATAAAAGACAGCAAAAGATAAACATACAAAATGAAACGGAGGAAACAGAGCATGGACAAAGTGATTTTAGGAAAGACAGGGATTGAAGTAAACAAGAATGGTTTCGGGGCGCTGCCTATTCAGCGCATTAGTAAAAAAGATGCAGTCTACCTGCTGCAGAAAGCGTTTTATAATGGCATCAATTATTTTGACACTGCCAGGGCCTACTCTGACAGCGAGGAAAAGATGGGGGCTGCCTTTGAGTACACAAGGGACAAAATCATCATCAGCACAAAGACAGCGGCCCAGACAGCAGAGGATATGTGGAAGGATCTGGACGAAAGTCTTACAAAGCTGAAGACAGACTACATAGACATCTATCAGTTCCACAATCCGTCCTTCTGCCCGAAGCCGGGAGATGAGTCCGGCCTTTACGATGCAGCTCTGGAGGCGAAAAAGCAGGGAAAGATTCGTCACATTGGTATCACAAACCACCGGATCGCTGTGGCGAAGGAGGCGATAGAGTCCGGACTCTATGAGACGATGCAGTTCCCCTTCTCTTACTTGGCGGCGGATGCGGATCTGGAGATCGTGGAAGCCTGCAGGGAGGCGGACATGGGATTTATCGCCATGAAAGGTCTTGCCGGGGGACTGATCCACAATTCGGCCTGTGCTTACGCCTACATGGCTCAGCCGCAGTTTGCCCATGTGGCGCCGATCTGGGGTGTGCAAAGAGAGTCGGAGCTGGACGAGTTCCTCTCCTATCAGGTCTGTCCGCCGCAGCTTGACGGTGAGCTTCTTGCGGAGATCGAGAAGGACAAAGAGCAGCTCTCCGGTGATTTCTGCCGCGGCTGCGGGTACTGTATGCCCTGTCCGGCAGGGATTGAGATCAACAACTGCGCCAGAATGAGTCTGATGCTGCGCCGTGCTCCCCAGGAGGGATGGCTTTCCGAGGAGTGGCAGGAAAAGATGAAGCTGATCGAGAACTGCCTCCACTGCGGCCAGTGCATGAGCAAATGTCCTTACGGACTGAACACGCCGGAACTTCTGGCAAAGAACTATGAGGATTACAAGACATTTCTGAAGTAGGAGATGGAGCAGGAGAGATAAAAATGGATGACAAATTGCTGCAGTTTTTTGATCAGATGCCGGAGGCCCTTCCCCTGTATCAGAAGTTTGAAAGAGAAGTTCTCTCCCGGGTGGAAGACGTGCACATCAAAGTACAGAAGACGCAGATCACCTACAGCAACAGGCATGTCTTTGCCTGTGTCTCCTTTGCAAAAGTAAGAAAGGCAAAGGAGCGGCCGCCAGTCTACATTGTGGTCACTTTTGGGCTGGCATACAAAAAAGAGTCTCCCCGCATCGACATTGCGACAGAGCCTTATCCGAACCGGTGGACCCACCATGTGCTTGTTTCGGAGGAAGAGCAGATCGATGAGGAGCTGCTTGGATGGGTGGAGGAGGCTGCTGCCTTCTCTGCTGCGAAGTGACAGGGAAGATTTTTAAGACGGAGTCTTGACAGATGGAAGAAAAGCTATCTATAATAGGCTCATTGAGAAATGAATATGGAAATATGGCAAGGGAGCTGTGAGATGATATCACGGCTCCTTTTCTGTTTTTACATTTTTCAGAATGAGACACAGAAAGGATGGAGAGCTATCATGAGGAGAACATTCAGCCATTATCTCCCGGTCAATCTGATCTTCGGGACCGGTAAGGCAGAAGTACTGGGAGAGGAGGCAGCAAGATACGGTAAAAGGGTCATGGTCGTGACGGGGAGAGGCAGCACAAAGAAATCCGGGCTGCTGGACCGGGCAAAGGCACTGCTGGAAAAAGAGGGGCTAGAAGTGACGGTATTTGACGAGGCGGAACCCAATCCCCTTGCGTCCACTGCTATGAGAGGGGCCGCCATTGCCAGGGAGAAGGGATGTGATGTGGTCGTGGGCCTGGGAGGGGGAAGCATCATGGACTGCAGCAAGGCGGTGGCCTTCTCGGCCTGCAATGAGGGCCCTGTTTTTGATTATATCTACGGCACAAAGAAAGGAAGCGGGGCCCTGCCCCTTGTCCTTGTGCCCACCACCTGCGGAACAGGCAGCGAGGGAAACTGCTTTGCCGTGCTCACAGACGACGGGACGAGGGACAAAAAGTCTCTGCGGGATAATGCAGTCATCGCCAGGGCGTCCATCGTTGACCCGGAGCTGATGACGACTATGCCGGCCCGCGTTCTGGCATCCGTTGGATATGACGCCTTGTGCCATTGTATGGAGGCCTATATGAGCAAAATCTGCGATCCTATCACGGAAATCATAGCGCTGGAGGGCATCCGGCTCATCGGCGCAAATCTGGTGAAAATCTACGAAGAGAAGAAAAAGGGGCTCACGGACCTTACTGTCATGGACATGGATGCCTGGAGCGCTGTATGCCTTGCCAGCACATACGGCGGCATGGTGATCAACTAGGCCGGAGTGACCGCTCCCCACGGGCTGGAGCATCCGGCCAGCGGCATGCGCAATATCACCCACGGCAGAGGCCTGGCAGCCCTCACTCCGGTCATCTACAGGCGCACCATAGAGGCAGCCCCGGAGAAATTTGCCGTCATTTCAAAATGTCTGGGAGGCAGGGATGAAAAGGACTGTGTGGATGTCATCGAGGCGCTCCTTTGTCGTCTGGACCTGCGGACCACCCTGTCGGCGGAGGGGGTCCTTGCGGAGGATGTGGAATGGATGACCCAAAATGCCTTCAAGGTCTCTGCGGCCGGCCTCCAGAACCACCCCAAGGTGTTCACAGAGGAGGAAGTGTCCCGGATCTACCTGGAAGCCCTGTAAAGGCAGAATGGTATAAGGAGTAGAAACACTTATAGGATAGTTGAGAAATCCTCTCTGATACAGTATAATATGGCATCAGAGAGGATTTTTTGAGTGCGGAGTGGGTGAAGAGAGGATGGTCAGAAAATTTGAGGAGAGGGACCTAGAAGCGGTCATGGAGCTCTGGCTCGCGGGCAATTTGCAGGCCCACAGCTTTATCCCGGAGCAGTACTGGAAGGACGTGGAGGAGTTTGTTAGAAGCCTGCTGCCAGGCGCGGCCCTCTATGTGTACGAGGGGGAGACAGACTGCCCGGACGGATTTATAGGTCTGAACGGGGATTATATAGAGGGTATTTTTGTGAGAAGTGAAAAGCGGTCAGGCGGTATCGGCACCGCCCTGCTGGACTTCGCTAAAAAAGGCCATAGCGCTCTCGCCCTTCGGGTATACCAGAAGAATGAGAGAGCAGTGGACTTTTATCTGAAAAACGGGTTCCGCATCCGGGAGGAGGGACTGGATGCGGATACCGGAGAAAGAGAGTATGAGATGGTGTGGGAAGGAGAAGGAAGATGATGAGGGATGCAGAAAAGACGATAGGAAATATGGCGGACAAGGCGGGCAACTGCTTTATAAGCTACGTGGACGGAGAGGGCTTTCCGGTGACAAAGGCCATGCTGAAGCCAAGGCAGAGGGAGGGGATCAGGACATTCTGGTTTTCCACAAACACATCCTCCAACAAGGTGAAATGCTTCCGGGATAACCCGAAGGCCAGCATCTACTTCATGGACAGGCGCTATTTCAGAGGCGCCAGCCTGTCCGGCACAGTGGAGGTACTGGAGGACCCGGAGGTGAAGGAGCGGCTCTGGCTGGAGGGAGACACGCTGTTCTACAAGGAGGGCGTGACGGACCCGGATTACTGTGTGCTCAAATTCACGGCAGAGAAGGGGCGCTACTACAGCAATATGAAGTCGGAGGACTTTGAAATCTGACGGGGAAGTCCACTTTAGAAAAGGCTGTCCATGGAGGACAGCCTTTTTGGGTTTTCAAAACAGATCGCTATGTGTGCCGGTAAAAATTAGTGTTTGCTATAAGACCACTTCTTCTGGTATTTATCCTTCTATCATTTACATGTAGAGTATAATATACATCTGGATACCAGCGTCAGCATCTGGTATAATAAAACTTAAACTCACCGGACTACACAGAAGAAAGGCAGGCAAGTATGATGAAGAGCAAGGTGACAAGAGAGGAAGCGCTGGAGCTTCTGAAAACATATAACAAGGAACCCTTCCACATCCAGCACGGACTGACTGTGGAGAAGGTGATGCGCTGGTATGCCCGCGAGCTGGGATACGGCGATGAGGAAGAATACTGGGGGATCACAGGACTCCTTCACGATATTGATTTTGAACTGTACCCGGAGCAGCACTGCCAGAAGGCGCCGGAACTTCTCAGAGAAGGAGGAGTGGGGGAGGACATGATCCACTCCGTGTGTTCCCACGGATACGGCATTTGCTCGGATGAGGAGCCTGCCTGTGAGATGGAGAAGGTTCTCTTTGCCGCGGACGAGCTGACGGGCCTGATCTGGGCGGCGGCTCTGATGCGGCCTTCGAAGAGCGTAATGGACATGGAAGTGTCCAGTGTCAAAAAGAAGTTTAAAGACAAGCGTTTTGCAGCCGGATGCTCCAGGGATATCATACGGCAAGGGGCGCAGATACTTGGCTGGGAGCTGAATGATCTGTTCGGCAAGACCCTGCAGGCCATGCAGTCCTGCGAGAAGGAGATCCAGGAAGAAATGGCAGGCATGTAAGGTAGACAAAGTAGAGGGAATAGAACATTTATGGATTATTGCTACACAGAAGGAATTTCCTTTTTAGAAAAGGTAACAGAAAAATTAAAAGAGAGGATAGAAAAGCTGGACCAGTCTATCCTGGCAGGGCAGAAAGACATTGAGAGTATGCATGACTACTACTGGGAGAACTATACTGAGATGGACCAGTACGGTTATGAGGATTATGACAATCAGCAGGCTCTTCTTAGTCAGACAAATGCCAACAATGAGCTGCTTCTTAAAAGAAGACGGTTCAGAAAGATGCTGGATTCTCCCTTTTTCGGGCGTGTTGATTTCGTCTATGACGGTGAGGAGGAGGCAGAAGTCTTTTATATCGGCATCGGGAATTTTGCCGAGGATACCGGTATGACACCTCTGATCTACGACTGGAGAGCGCCGGTTAGCGGGCTTTTCTACGACTATGACAAAGGCCCGGCCTCCTATCAGGCGCCTGCAGGTACCCTGGAGGGCGAGATCACTGCCAAGAGACAGTACAAGATCCGAAAAGGGAAGATGATCTACGCTTTTGAGAGCGACACAAAGATCGATGATGAGATATTGAAGACGGAGCTGGGTACAAACGGGGATATAAAGCTGAAAAATATTGTCAGCACCATTCAGAAGGAGCAGAATGCGATCATCCGCAACACAAAGGACAAGATCCTGGCTATCCAGGGTGTGGCGGGCAGCGGCAAGACTTCTGTGGCTCTCCACAGGATCGCCTATCTTCTGTACCATGACAGGGAAAATCTGAAATCTTCGGATGTGCTGATCCTGTCCCCGAACAGCGTCTTTGCAGACTATATCTCCCATATTCTGCCGGAGCTGGGAGAGGAGCCGGTGCAGGAGATGAGCTTTGATCTGTTTGCCTACAAAGAACTGAAAGGCACCGCAGCTGACTGTGAAGACCGGTGGCATCATCTGGAGCGGACCATGAAATTCCCGGATGAGGAGAGGGAACGGATCTATAAAGAGAAGCAGTCAGAAGTGATGGCGGCTCAGATAGAGGGATTTCTCGCACTTCTCGAGGACAGCCTGATGGACTTTAAGGATGTAGAATTTAAGGGACTGAAGAAAACGGAAAGTGAACTGATCCAGCTGTTTTACGTTAAGTTTCAGGATATTCCCCTGCTGAAAAGAATGGATGCGGTGATGGAGTATTTTGTGGATGAGTTTGAGACGCTCAGGGACCGGGATCTCTCCGATGAGGAGCGGGAGTATGTCCAGGAGAAATTTGACCGCATGTATGTGACAAAAGATATCTATACCATCTATAACTGGCTTATGGAAGACTGCAGATACCCCTGTCTTGCGGATGTCCCCTGTGAAAAGCGGGTCCTGGAGTACGAGGATGTCTTCCCCATGCTGTATCTCAAGTACAGGCTGATGGGACGAGGGAACCACAGGCGGGTGAAGCATCTTGTCATTGATGAGATGCAGGATTACTCCTATATCCAGTATCTGATCCTGGCAGAGCTTTTTTCCTGCAGTATGACGATCCTGGGGGACAAGTTCCAGACCATGGATGATCATGTACAGGATGTGCTTCCTTTTCTGCCAAAAGTATTTGGAAGGAAAGTGCGGAAAATTGTTATGGACAAGAGCTACCGGAACACGGTGGAGATTGCGGCCTACGCTGCCGGCATTCATGGAAGCGAAGTGCCTGGACTGCTGGAACGCCACGGAAAAGAGGTGATGGAGGCCTCTTTTGAAAATATGGAACAGCTCCTTGAGAAAGTGGAGGAGAACCTGAAGATCAGCGGGGAGGACGGTTTTGAGACGGCTGCGGTGCTGGCCATGACCGAGGAGGAGGCCTGGGAGATCAGCCAGCTCCTGAAGAAACGAGGACTTCCGTTGTCCTATATTGACAGGGACAGCAACGCCTTTAAGCCGGGGCTCACAGTGACTACCTTTTACCTGGCCAAGGGGCTGGAATTTGATCAGGTGTTTACTGTGTGGAATGAGAAGAAGGTAAACCCCCTTCTTACGCAGGCAAAGTATATCTGCGCAACACGAGCTCTCCACGAACTGTATATGTTTGAAGAAAATTCCGAATATTATCTTTGAAAACATACAATTTGTTGACAATATACCTCTTCTGCTATAAGATGAATACAAATATCTTTATGAGGAGGAACTGCATATGAGGAGGAAGAGCACAGGGAAGCTCCTGTGCGCGCTATTGGCTTTTGTACTGGTTTTTACGGCCGCAGGATGTGGGGCAGAAGATGAGGCGTCTGACAGGGCCAAGGCCCAGGCAGAGGAGGAAGAACGCCTGGCCGAAGAAGAGAGGGAAGCGGCTCGGGAGGCACAGAGAGCAGCTGAGCAGGCCCAGGCAACGGCAGAGCAGGAGATTTACTATTTCTACGACAGCATGGAAGAGTATGCGTCCTCGGATCTGGTGCAGAACATAGTGAACAGCGCGCTTGAGGAGTACAAAACAGATGAGATCGGCTTTGCCATCCGGGGGGAGGGCAACCGCCTGATTTACGAGTACACTTACAAGACCCTGGCTATGACAGAGGAGATGCCCCCTGTGCTGGAGGAGGAGCTGGAGAAACAGGCCGATGCGCTGCAGTCCGTGGCTGACTCCCTGAAGGATGTGGTCAACGTGGAGCAGCCCACCGTGGTGGTGCGGTACCTGGACATGAACGGGGCACAGATCGCTGCCCGGGAATACACGTCCCAGCAGGATCCCCAGTGACGGGAAATACGAAAGGACGAAAAGGAAGGGTGACAGCCATGGATCAGGAAAGAATCGAGAAGCAGTTCTCTTTTATCCGTGAGATCGACAGGGAGAAATTTATCGGAAGGCAGACGTATCTGTCAGACGGGGAGAGGAAGGAGAACGATGCGGAGCACGCCTGGCACATGGCCATTATGACCGTTCTCCTCTCGGAGTACGCCAATGAGAAGATCGATGTGCTCAGGACAGTGACTATGCTTCTCATACACGACATCGTGGAGATCGACGCGGGGGATACCTACGCTTACGACGAGGAGGGGAAGAAGACACAGAAGGAGAGGGAGCGAAAGGCTGCGGAGAGACTCTACGGTCTGCTGCCCTCTGATCAGGGAGAGAAGCTGAAAAGCCTGTGGGAGGAATTTGAGGCCTGCGCTACACCGGAGGCCAGGTTTGCCCGCTGCATGGACAACCTCCAACCCATGATGCTCAACGCTGTCACAGACGGGAAGGGCTGGGTGGAGCATCAGGTGGAGTTGTCTCAGATCCTGGGCAGGAATCAAAATACCCACACAGGTTCGGAAATACTTTGGGAATACGCCAGGAAGAATTGGATTGACCCCAATGTGGAGAAGGGAACGATCAAAGGAGGAAAATAAGTATGGATATGAAAGCAATGTTTCAATTGAGTTATGGCCTGTTTGTAGTGACTGCAAAAGAGGGAGAAAAGGACAATGGGTGTATCACCAACACGGCAGGACAGGTGACCACAACGCCGAATCGGATCACACTGGCTGTGAACAAGAACAACTATACCCACGACATGATCCTGCGCACAGGAGTCTTCAATGTGTCCATCCTGTCTGAGAAGGCAGTTTTTGACACGTTCCGCCATTTCGGTTTCCAGAGCGGCCGGGATGTGGACAAGTTCGCAGATTACGGATCGGCAAAGCGCTCTGCCAATGGACTGTACTACATCACAGAAGGCACGAATGCCTACCTCTCCGCAAAAGTGGTGGACACCATGGATCTGGGGACCCACACGCTGTTCCTGGCAGACGTTACAGACGGGGAGGTGCTTGATAGCGCTGCTTCAGCCACCTATGCCTACTATCACTCCAACATTAAGCCGGCACCTGCAAAGGAGGAAAAGAAAGGCTGGAGATGCAAGATCTGCGGCTATATCTACGAGGGAGATGTGCTGCCTGAGGACTTTATCTGTCCTGTTTGCAAGCACGGCGCCGCTGACTTTGAGAAGATCTGATCAGAGAGCAGCATATGCATATAGGATAAATGCCCCGCATAGATTAGGTATAAAGCTATGTGGGGCATTCGGCATGAAAAGAGAAGGAAAAGACGAGGATATGCTGCTTCGCAGCCGCATAGCAGGTGCGGCGGAAGTACCCAGAGAACTGCTTTTGTCCCTCCCGGTCCTCACAGCTACGGGCAGACAGGAGATCCGGGTGGAAAACTACCGGGGAATACAGGAATACACCCAGGAGCTGATCCGCATCAATACAAGGAGCGGTCAGATCCGCCTGACAGGGAAGCGCCTGTCCATAGAATATTACACTAACACAGAGATGAAGATCACCGGGCTGATCAACAGTATAGAATATAAATGAGAGATGGGAGGATGAACAGTTGATCTGGTCCATGATCCGATACATAAAGGGATATCTTCTGATCCGGGTGGAGGGATACTCACCAGAGCGGTTCCTGAACGCCTGCAGCCACAGAGGCATTGAACTGTGGGGGCTGCGCTCTGCTGGCGGCGCCTACGAGATGTACATGACACTGAAAGATTTCCGAAAGATCAAAGCTCTTTCAAAGAAGACCGGGACAAAGGTGAGGGTCAGGCGGCGGTATGGCCTTCCTTTTTTTTTACACAGATACCGGAAGCGGAAGCTGTTCTTTGCAGGTGCCTTTCTTGCGGTGTGCCTTGTCTATATTCTCACCCTCTTTATATGGGAGATAGACATCAGAGGGAACTTAAGGAGGACGGATGAAGCGCTCCTCTCCTTTTTGCGCTCCAGGGATGTCTACTGTGGGATGACAGCAGGGAGCGTGGACTGCGACCAGATCGCAGATGACCTGCGGGGCGCATACGCAGATCTGGTGTGGGTCTCGGCTTCTGTGCACGGGACCAGGCTTGTCATACAGGTGAAGGAAAATGAACACTTATCGGCGCAGACAGGGGGCAGGGCCCAGGAAACAGAAGGAACGGACCTGGCCGCCACACAGGACTGCACCATTCTCTCCATTGTCACAAGACAGGGGACGCCGCTGGTCCATGAGGGGGACCAGGTGAAAAAAGGAGATCTTCTCGTAAATGGAAGGCTGGATCTGAAAAATGACGCGGGGGAAGTGACCGGATACAGGTACTGCAAAGCCCAGGCTGACATCACAGGAGAGTATCAGATCTCCTATGAGGACACCATGGAAAGAGAATTCGAGATACGAAGCTATCAGTATGAACGGAATAACCTGGTGCGGCAGGAAGAGCTCTTTTTGCGGGCGGGAGACAGAATTTTTTCTTTTGGGCGGCTGAAGAACAATTATCAGGAGTATGATTACTATGTAGAGGAGAGCCAGCTGACTGTGGGGGAGAATTTTTCCCTTCCGCTTTTCTGGGGAAGAAGGACGGCCGTTCCCTGCAGTGTCCGCCGGGAAAACTACACGGACAGTCAGTTGCAGCAGCTTTTGAGCAGGAGATTTGAGAAGGCCTGCCAGGACATAGAAAAAAAGGGACTGGAAATTATAGAGAATGATGTTAAAATATACACAGAGCAAAATGCGGCCTGTGCCCGGGGCACACTGACTGTGAGAGGGCCTGTGGCGGGGGAAGTCCCCACGCAGATCCTTCCGGAGCCCCAGGCGGAAGACCAGACAGAAAGGGAAGACCAGACGAATGGGAATGAATGAACTGACCATCGATATTCCGGCTGAGTATCAGATGCATGTATTCGGCCAGTTTGACAGCTTTGCAAAAAAGATCGAGCGCACACTTCACGTGACGCTGATCCCCAGGGGAGACACAGTGAAGATCCTGGGGGAAGAAGGGCAGGCCCAGAAGGCCAGGAGCGTTCTGGCGCAGCTGACCGAGCTTGCACGTAGAGGCAATGAGATCCGGGAACAGAATGTGGACTACACCCTCTCTCTTGCCATGGAGGATCAGGAGGATCAGGTGCTGGAGATAGACAGAGACATGATCTGCCATACCCTCCAGGGCAAGCCCATCAAGCCCAAGACTCTCGGACAGAAAAAATATGTGGATGCCATCCGGCAGAAGATGATCGTCTTTGGCCTGGGCCCGGCGGGAACGGGAAAGACTTATCTGGCCATGGCTATGGCCATTACGGCATTTAAAAATAACGAGGTGGGTCGGATCATACTGACCCGGCCGGCCATTGAGGCGGGAGAGAAGCTGGGCTTTCTGCCTGGAGATCTTCAGAGCAAGATTGATCCTTACCTGCGCCCCCTCTACGATGCCCTGTATCAGATCATGGGGGCGGAGAGTTTCCTGAAGAATTCAGAGAAAGGGCTCATCGAGGTAGCGCCTCTTGCCTATATGAGAGGCCGGACGCTGGACAATGCCTTTATCATACTGGATGAGGCCCAGAACACCACGCCCGCCCAGATGAAGATGTTCCTGACCCGCATCGGCTTTGGATCCAAGGTGGTGATCACCGGGGATGCCACACAGAAAGACCTGCCGTCCGGCCAGGTTTCAGGGCTGGACGTGGCCGTCAATGTGGTGAAGAATATTGACGATATCAGCATCTGCCATCTGACCAGCAGGGATGTGGTGCGCCATCCCCTTGTTCAGAGGATCGTCAAGGCTTACGAGGAGTATGAGGCAAAAGCGGAGTCTAAAAAGAGCAGAGGAAGAGACAGAAGGAGAAAATAAATGTCACTTTATTTTGAAGAGGAAGGGGCGGTAAAACTGCCTCTTCCCTGTGAAGAACTGGCTGGCAAAGTTATTGAGGCGGCCCTGGACTATGTGGGGTGCCCCTACGAGGCGCAGGTGAACCTGCTCCTCACCACAAATGAGCAGATCCATGAGATGAACCGGCAGTTTCGGGGAATTGACAGACCCACGGACGTGCTCTCTTTCCCTATGTTGGAGTACGCAGAGCCTGGAGACTTTGATTTCCTTGAAGAGAGAGAGGACTGCTTTGATCCCGAAAGCGGAGAGCTTGTCCTGGGTGATATTGTAATCTCCAAGGAGAAAGTGCTGGAGCAGGCGGAGGCTTTCGGCCACTCAGCGGAGAGAGAATATGCTTTCTTAATCGCCCATTCTGTGTTACACTTAACTGGATATGACCATATCGAGGAGCAGGAGCGGCTCGTTATGGAACAGAAGCAGAGGGATATTCTGGAACAACTCCAGATTTTACGATAGGAAAAGATATGGAGCAATATTATGTCTAAGAAAAAAGGAACGAACTTTCTGGCACAGGGGACGATACTTGCCGCAGCCGCCATGATCACCAAGGTGGTGGGGCTTGCCTACCGCATCCCCCTGACCAATATTATGGGCAGCGAGGGGAACGGATACTACGGCGTCGTTTTCCAGGTGTACAGCCTTGCGTTGATGCTCACCTCCTACAGCCTTCCTATGGCCGTGTCCAAGCTGGTGTCCGCCAGAGTGGCCGTGGGACAGTATAAGAACGCTTACCGGGTGTTCCAGGGGGCGATGGTGTTTGCCCTGGCAGCCGGCGGCATCGTGACTGCCATTGTGTTTTTTGGTGCCGGATTTATCTCCACGGATATACTGAAGATGGGCATGAGCGTCTATGCTCTGCGCGTATTGGCGCCCTGCATCCTGATCGTTGCGTTCCTGGGAGTCCTGCGGGGATTTTTCCAGGGCTACGGTACCATGATCCCCACGGCTGTCTCCCAGGTGATCGAGCAGCTGATGAATGCCATTGTCAGCGTTGTAGGTGCCTACCTTCTCATGCAGACAGGCCGGGCTATGGCAAGCGGCGAGGAGAAGGAAATGTACGGCGCTGCCTTTGCCGCTGCCGGAGGAACGCTGGGAACGGTTATCGGCGCATTGACCGCACTGTTGTTTCTGCTGTTCGTGTTTGCGGCTTACAAGACAAGGCTGAAGAAGCAGATGAGAAGAGACAGGACCAGGAGGCTGGAGACGAGGGGGCAGGTGTACAAAGTACTCCTCTGTACCATCGCTCCTGTCATACTCAGTGCCACAGTCTACAATATCAGCAACATTGTGGATCAGACCATGTTTTCCAACATCATGTCCGCCCAGGGGATGGCAGAGAGAGAGTACTCCTCCCTTCTGGGTATGCTGAACGGGCAGTATGACACAATGACCAACATCCCCCTGAGTGTGTCAAGCGCCCTGGCTTCCTCCTTCATTCCCAGCCTGGTGGCTACCATCCAGACCGGGAACCGGAAGCAGATCCACAGCAAGATCAATATGGTCTCACGTTTTAACATGATGATCGCGATCCCCTGCGCAGCTGGATTTATTTCCCTGGCAGGTCCCCTTCTGGACCTTTTGTATTTTACCCAGGATAATGCGATTCCGGCACTCATGCTGAGGATCGGAGGCATCTCTGTGGTGTTTTTCTGCCTGTCTACTGTGACGAACGCAGCGCTTCAGGGACTGGATGAGATGAGCAAACCTGTGAAGAATGCAGCTATCTCCCTGGTGATCCATGTGGCGTCCCTGTTCATCATGCTGGTTGTCTTTAAGTGGGGAATTTATTCTATTCCTGTCAGCAAGATCATATTTGCTGCGTCCATCTGTATCCTGAATGCCCACGACCTGCGGGAGACCTGCGGATATGTGCAGGAGCAGCGGCAGACGTTTGTGATACCGGCCATTGCGTCTGTGATCATGAGTATTGTTGCCCTTCTTGTGCATCTTCTGGGTGTGCTGTTCATTGGCGAGATGCCGGCCACTGTGCTGGCGGTGATCGCGGCAGTTATAGCTTACGGCATCAGTCTGGTAGGACTTGGAGGCATTACAGAAGAGGAGATCCTGGCTGCACCTAAGGGAGCCACTCTTGTTTCTATATGCAGGAAACTGCATCTGATCAGGGGAAGATACCGCTAAGGGCGGTGTATAAGTTGTGGAAAATCTGCCGATACTTTACTAAAAAAAGGAGTTGTCCTTATGAAGAGAAAGTTGAGTATCGGTTTTTTCACTGCCACTCTGGCAGCCTTTATCATTCTGGCCGCGGCCTATCATTTTACCTATGAAAGAGCGGTGGAGCGGGCCCGGGAGGAAGTGGCCCTCGCCGGACAGGAGGAAGAAGAGGAGGAGCAGCAGAGCGGACAGACTGTGACCACAGAGGGAGACGCGGTTAAGGAGGACGCTTACTATCTGATGGAAGTCAATGGATATGTAGTGGTTTTCCTGAGTGACAAAAAGACGGCTTATGATTACACGAGCATTGAAGTTTCCTCCCTTCCGGCTACAGTGCAAAATGAAGTCAAAAACGGAAAGTATATTGAGAGCACAGAGCTTCTCTACAGCTTTCTTGAGAATTACACGAGCTAGGAGCAGGCCGCTCCCAAATTTACAAAAAATATACATGAGGAAGAAAAAATGGATGAAAACAAGATAAAGCGGATCAATGAACTCTACCATAAATCCAAGGCAGAAGGGCTGACTGACGCGGAGAAGAAAGAGCAGCAGCTTTTGCGTCAGGAGTATATCGCATCTGTCAGGGAAAATCTGAGAGGACAGCTGAACAACATATCCATACAGGAAAAAGACGGCTCTGTCACAGATCTCGGAAAGAAATATGGAAGAAAAAAAGGAAATTAGAAAGCGTATCCTGGGTCTAAGGGAGGAGATGGACTGCCTAAACTGGCGGGAAAAGACAGCGGCTATCTTTCATAAAGTGACTGCCCATCCCTGGTTTCAGGAGGCAAATACCATCTATTGCTATGTGGATTTCCGAAATGAGGTCGGGACAGCAGATCTCATGGAAAAGGCCTGGGAAATGGGAAAGTCTGTAGCTGTGCCAAAGACTGACGGGGAGAGAATGGATTTTTACTATATCCGTTCTCTGCAGGAGACGGCTCCGGGAAATTTCGGTGTCAGGGAGCCGGATCCGAGGAAGTGCCGGATGGCGGATGGAAAAGAGGGGCTTTTGATCCTGCCGGGCAGTGCCTTTGATGTGAAGGGATACAGGATAGGCTACGGAAAAGGCTACTATGACAGGTATCTGCAGCTCCACCCGGAGCTTTTGCCCATGGCTGTTGCCTTTGATTTCCAGGTGCTGGAGGAGATTCCCCATGAGGCCCATGACAGAAGGGCGCAGGTGATCGCCACAGACAAAAGAATGATCGAGAACAGATGAGACGTACAAAAAATGAAAAAGGAGAGACAGGACAGATGATGAAGAAACTTCCGGGAGATCCGGTGCTGATGCTTGGTGTGGTAAATACAAAGCTGCGGGATTTTTACAGAGATCTGGACGACCTGTGCGACGACATGCAGGTGGATAAGGCGGAGATCACAAAAGCCCTGAAAGGGATTGATTACGAATATGACAGATCCAGAAATCAGTTTATATAAGAGAAGTCAAAGAAAAGCCACTGTTCAGGATAACTCTGAACAGTGGTTTTTCTCATCGCTTGAGAGCGTTTCAAGATTTGTGTAAACTGAAAAAACTGATATAAGATATGTCATTA